>ONEJ01000069.1 GCA_900316805.1 uncultured Lachnospiraceae bacterium | reverse complement strand
TTAGTATTTATAAGGGGTTGCCGAGAATTTAATAATAAATTATAACAGGTAACAGAACCCTTAAATTATGTGCTTGCACAATTCAAGCTTATGGAGGAGAAAAAAATGAAAAACTACACTTATATTACATTAAGAGAAAAACCAGAACTAAAAAATTGTGCAGCTGAATGGTTTCACAGCAAATGGGGAGTGCCAACAGAGGCTTATCTTGAATGTATGGAAGCTTATCTTGACAAGAAAACAGAATATGGTTGGTATCTTTGTTTGGATGGAAATAAAATTGTAGGTGGTATGGGAGTGATTGAGAACGATTTCCACGATCGAAAAGATCTTACCCCGAATGTTTGTGCAGTCTACACAGAAGAAGAATATAGATGTCAAGGGATCTCGGGGCATCTGCTTAATATGGTTGTAGAAGATTTGAAATCAAAAAACATATCACCGGTCTATTTGGTTACAGACCATACCGGTTTCTATGAGAGATATGGTTGGGAATTTCTATGCATGGTTCAAGGTGATGATGAACCGGATATGACAAGAATGTATATTCATCGTTAACTTCCAGTTTGCAGGGGTAACCGATTCATATTTGGTGCACGACTGATTTCAAATTTTGTCCATATAAAGAGGGTGTACGGACCAAAATCGAGAACTTAAAATTCAGTCCGTATGAAAAACATGCAGACTCAAAAAGGAATAGATAGTTTATGAAAACATTGACATTGAAAACAGCGGTTATCACTAATCTTGACAGGATCCGCCAGATTTATTGGAAACTCATAGATAGTTCCGAAAAATATCAGAGGATTTTGCAGTTGATCCGGATTTTCAGGGACAGGGCGTTGCCACCGCAACACTTGAGAAAATTGTAGAACTGGCAGGAAATATGAATAAGAGAGTGGTGCGGCTTGATGCCATTGCTACAAATCTACCGGCACAGAGATTATATGGGAAATTCGGATTTATAGCTTGTGGTAAGGCGAAGGAGTACTATGAAAGTGCTGGGCTGGCAGAGTTCGTTATTTACGAATATGTATTAAAATGATTTAAATATTTGAAAATTGTAAACCAAAATTTGAAGGTTGGTTCAGCATGAATGTTATATTACGGAACAGGATGAAATAGGAGTTTTTATGAAGAAGGTAACAAAGATGATGAAGATAGTGATGATTATATTAATTGTACTTATTGTTATTTTATTAGCAATATTCATAAACCATAGGATCCAATTAAAGAAAGAGGAAGCGTTACGAACGCCCCTTGGAGAACTGGTTGAAGTTGACGGTCACAAAATGAGTGTTTATGTCAAGGGAAACGGAAATAAAACAATCGTTTTTATGTCAGGTGGAGGAACCTGCTCTCCGATTTTGGATTTTAAATCTTTATATTCCATATTATCGGATAACTACAAGATTGTTGTGGTAGAAAAGTTTGGATATGGGTTTAGTGATGTTGTGGATAAGAAGCGGGATATAGCTTCGATCCTGAAAGATACCAGAACAGCACTGGCAGAAGCAGATGTTCAGGGACCCTATATATTATGTCCCCACTCGATGTCGGGAATTGAAGCATTATATTGGGCACAGCAGTATCCGGGGGAGGTAGAAGCAATTATTGGACTCGATATGGCAGTCCCCAAAGCGTATGAAGATTACAAGATCAATATGCCAATGCTCAAAATAAGCCAGTTTGCAGCAAGGGTTGGAATTCTAAGAATGATGCCGGGTGTTTCAGAAAGTGATGCAATGAAATACGGAACGCTTTCCGATGCCGAGAAAGACATCTATAGAGCTGTATTCTATGAAAAAATTGTAACGACAACCATGCTGAACGAAGTTGCAGCCATTAAAGAAAATGCTGAAATAGTTCAGGCGAATGGTGTGCCGCAGGTTCCAATGTTATTGTTTGTGTCAAACGGAAATGGAACCGGATGGAGTGAAGAAGAGTGGCGCGGCTATCAGGAAAGTTATTCAGAAAATGTTGAAAACAGCAAGCTCATAATACTGGATTGTCCTCACTATATTCATGATTATGAGTATAAAAAAATCAGTGAGGAAATCGTATTATTTATCGAGGATACACTTGAAACATAGCAGACAAGGGATTTGTTTTATTTTTGAGACGGAGGTAAAAGCATGATTAATAATTTTACTTCACAATTACTCCTGAAAACATTTGATGGCTCATTAACAAAATTAAAGCTGAAACCGAAGTGTAAGGATAGCAAGATTGAATTTGCAATAAAGTATTATGATTACGATGGAGACGGATCTCTTGTCAAAGCCAAAGTGCTGTTTCATGAAGTCGTTGCAGTCGATTTTGAAATAAATCTTTTTGACAATTATATCGGTGCGGAACTTTTCGGATTTTATGAGATCTTCCCGGTAGAAAAGAAAAAGGAACTGGTTGAGAAAATCATTAAAAACCGACGGGACGGTTATTTGTACCATGGAGATTATGACTATGATGCGGATGAAGAAAATGATACACTGAACTGGCGTGAACCGGTGGAAGAATTATACAAAATTATGGACAAGTACCATCTCTACCAGCAGCAGACGCAGGGTGGTATTTATTACATTTTAGCAGGGGGTTATGAGGTTATTGTAAAAAACTCTCATAGTTAGTATCAGGAGGTATCAACATGTATCAGTTGCTGATTGCCATCATTTATTTGGCATTCATTAGTCTTGGTCTGCCGGATTCCATGCTCGGAGCGGCCTGGCCTGATATGTACACGGAATTTGGTGTTCCGCTTTCTTATGCAGGCATTCTCTCGGCAATTATTGCGGCGGGGACGATTATATCAAGTTTACAGAGTGACAGGCTGACTTTAAAATTGGGAACGGGGAAAGTGACGGCAATCAGTGTGGCCATGACAGCGGCAGCCCTCTTTGGGTTTTCGGTCACTCATAATTTCTGGCTGCTGTGCCTTTGGGCAGTTCCTTATGGACTTGGAGGGGGAAGTGTCGACGCATCTTTAAATAATTATGTTGCACTTCATTACGAAAGCCGCCATATGAGCTGGCTTCACTGTATGTGGGGCGTGGGCGCAGCAACCGGTCCTTACATCATGGGATATGCCTTAACAGGCGGATTGGGATGGAACGGAGGTTACCGCATAATCTCCATCATACAGATCGGACTGACCATTATCCTTTTTTTAAGCCTTCCCCTTTGGAAAAAGAGAAATTTGGACAGCAGTGCAGAGAATGATGGAAAACGCAAACCCATGGCACTAAAAGAAGTGGTGAAAATCCGTGGGACGAAAGAAGTATTCATCTGTTTCTTCTGCTATTGTGCCATTGAGCAGACGGCCGGACTCTGGGCCAGCTCATACATGAATTTGTATAAAAATATTTCTGTAGAAAAAGCAGCCGGCTTTGCATCCATGTTTTTTATTGGTATTACAGTGGGGCGGGCAGTCAGCGGATTTTTAACCATGAAGTTGTCCGATCAGAGTATGATTCGACTGGGGCAGGCGTTGATTTTGCTGGGAATAGTTGTCATGCTCATACCGGCTGGAGCCTATCTGTCTCTGGCAGGACTGATTATGATCGGACTTGGATGTGCACCGATTTATCCATGTATCATACATTCCACACCGGCACATTTCGGTGAAGATAAGTCCCAGGCGGTAATTGGCGTGCAGATGGCGTTTGCATATGTGGGAACACTTGCGATGCCGCCGTTTTTTGGTGTGATCGCAAACAAAATAAATGTTTCGCTTTTGCCGGTTTACCTCTTTTTACTGCTGGTGCTTATGGTGGTGATGCATGAGAAGTTAAATAAGGTGACTGCAGAAAAGTAAACCGGGTCAGGGAGTCTTGATTGTTATTTAATGGTTATTATTAGGAATAAAAAACACAGTAAGCTTTGCTTTGGTATTAGAGGATAAAGATGCCTATCCCGTCACAGGCGGCTTTGTATGGATACATTGGCTTGCTGCAAATATTACACGCAACGAAGTGCGGGATAATGAAAGTCAGACAGCAGGAGATTTTATTCAGGGGTGTAATAGCTGGACAAGCATACAGGGTAACCAACAGTCAAAAGAGCTGTCCTGTTTTTATGGAGGTATGACACCACCCGACAAAGAACACCTATATGAGCTTCACATTTTTGCGTTGGACAAACATGCGCTATCGCCCGGTTTTTTAGCGTTCGAAAGTAAATTTTGGGCACCAGGAGCAAAAATCAGAGCCTGCCGCCCAATTTTTAAGAGCTCGAAAGTAAATCTTGGGCACCAGGAGCAAAAATCAGA
>ONEJ01000071.1 GCA_900316805.1 uncultured Lachnospiraceae bacterium | reverse complement strand
CAATTTGATGCGAGTTCCGCTATTCGTCCCCGGAGAATCCAGGTGGCAGGCGGGGGCCGCTGGGAAATCCATGTGGGAAGTTTGAATAGAAAACTATAAAAGATTTGACTCCAAATACTTAATTTCGTGTTAATGGAACTAATTTCCAATTTGTGAGTTATAATCAGTAGGTAAGGTACGAAAAGAGAAATGAAAGGGGAGTGTCATGGTTACATCAATCGCTCGTCAAAGTGTTATTATTAAATGCAATTTGCGAAAATCTGTGATGCTGGGCAACTATGAATTTTACTATGCGGCAGGCCTTATGAAGAAGCTGTTTGGGCTTGAAATTACCGCAGAACAGCCACCGCAGGAGGTTTCGAATATCCTACTGGCGCAGGCAGACAGTCTGTCGCCGAAGGATGAGAAGGAGAAGTATCTGATTACCATGCTGAAACAGTATGAGCCGGGAGAGGAGATGGATGATCAGGTGAAGGAACTGTTTGCCTGGGGGATGCAGGAGCCGGATCTGTGGCAGGTGAATACCTCCTGGCATCCGTAATCCGTACGTTACAGTTCGCAGGTATGTGAACTGTAACGGTTTTGGCAATGCTTCGCATGAAAAATTGCCCAAAACTGCAAACGGCAGACTTTCATACGGTATTTTCGGTACCGAAAATACCTACCCGTGAACAGTAACATCCGTACACTTCGATAAAAATGATATTGACCGGATAATCACATATATAGTATATTGAAATTGTATTATCGGAATCTGATAACACAGAAACATTTGAAAATCATTTTAGAATGAAAAGAAAGGGGATTTTATGGGGGTTGAACAAATGATTAAGATGGCAGTGATTGCTGTCGTGGTGATCCTTGTGATCGTACTGTTGTGTGTGGGCTACGTGAAGGCTCCTCCGGATATGGCATACATCATCTCCGGTTTCAAGAAAAAGTCCAAGATCGTAATCGGAAAGGCAACGATCCGTATTCCGTTTCTGGAGCGGCTGGATAAGCTGAATCTTCGCCTGATTCCTATCGACGTCAAGACCAGCAATGCCGTACCGACAGCGGACTACATCAACATCAATGTAGATGCTACCGTCAATGTCAAGATCAGTAATGATCCGGAGCGTCTGCGTCTGGCTGCTGAGAACTTCCTGAACAAGAATACCGAGTATGTAGCCGGTGTTGCCAGAGAGGTGCTGGAAGGTAATGTCCGTGAGATCGTTGGTAAGATGAAGCTGGAGGAGATGGTTTCCGACCGGCAGAAATTTGCCACACTGGTAAAGGAAAATGCAGAGCCGGATCTGGCTGCTATGGGACTGGATATCATTAGTTTTAATGTGCAGAACTTTGTGGATGGCAACGAAGTTATTGAGAATCTGGGTATCGACAATATTGTTAAAATCAAGAAGGCTGCTGCCATTGCAAGAGCTGAGAGCGAGCGGGATATCAAGGTTGCTCAGGCTTCTGCAGACAAGGAATCCAACGATGCAGCAGTTGCAGCCCAGACAGAGATCGCCAAGAAGCAGAATGAACTGGCCATCAAGAAGTCAGAGCTTCAGATCGAGGCTGACACCAAGAAGGCCGAGGCTGACGCCGCATACGAGATTCAGAAGGAAGAGCAGCGGAAGACCATCGAGATCACCACTGCCAATGCCAATATCGCTAAGCAGGAGCGCGAGATCGAGTTAAAGCAGAAGGAAGTTGCAGTTAAGGAGCAGGCTCTGGATGCAGAGGTCAAGAAACAGGCAGAGGCAGACAAGTACGCAGCACAGCAGAGAGCTGATGCGGATTTGTATCAGCGTCAGAAGGATGCAGAGGCAAAGCAGTTCGAAGCCCAGAGAGCCGCAGAGGCAAGGAAAGCCCAGGCAGAGGCCGAGCGCTACTCCAAGGAGCAGGAGGCAGCCGGTATCCGTGCTGTGGGAGAGGCTGAGGCATCAGCTATTCAGGCAAAGGGTATTGCAGAGGCCGAGGCTATGGAGAAAAAGGCCGAGGCATACGCCAAGTACAACAAGGCTGCCGTTGCCGAGATGATGATCAAGGTTCTGCCGGATGTGGCTGCAAAGATTGCAGAGCCTCTGGGACAAATCGACAAGATCACTATTATCGGTGGTGGCGAAGGTGCCGGGAACGGCGTCGATCAGGTGGCAGGCAATGTACCTGCTGTGATGGCGAAGCTTTTCGAGAGCATGAAGGAAGCTACCGGCATTGATCTGGCAGAGATCGTCAAGGCAGATACCTATGATGCGAAGGTCAACCGCAATGTCAATGTGACAGGACTTGACGACATTAATCTGGTGGTGAAGGATCAGAAACCGGAATAATATGAAAATACATAGAACAGAGTGATTTAGGCGGCTGGTTCGGAAAAATATTTCAGATCAGCCGCTTTATTATATGCTTAAATCAGAAAAGGATAAATAATTGTAACTTTCTGGAAAATCCGCTATACTAGGAAGAGCGCACCTTCATTACGGTGACTCAGACTCTGGGCAAGATTCGAGGTCTGATCGAAGAAACTGCCGGGGAATAATGGTATAATCTGCACATTTTGGAGAGATACTACGGATAGAAACGCGAGAATCCGTAAGTGAAAGGAAGGAATGTGCATGAGCGAATTAACACAGGAGCAGCAGGAAAAGCGCAATCAGGAATATAACGACTATGTGGAGCAGGTGACTCCGAAGCATAATCTCTGGGCCAATATGGGCAAGGCCTTTTTGCTGGGGGGAACCATCTGCCTTCTGGGACAGGTGATCACCAATATTGCCATGAATTCGTTTGGACTGGATAAGGATGACGCGGGGCTTTGGTGCAGTCTGATTCTGATACTGCTTTCCGTGATCCTCACCAGCTGCAATGTCTATGGTCTGCTGGCCATCTGGGGCGGTGCGGGAGCACTGGTGCCCATTACGGGCTTTGCCAACGGTGTCTGTGCCTCAGCGGTGGAATTCCAGAAGGAGGGGCAGGTATTCGGTATCGGCTGCCAGATTTTTAAAATTGCGGGACCGGTGATTTTGTATGGTATTTTTTCCAGCTGGGTGCTGGGACTGATTTACTGGATTTTTAAGTGTTTTGGCTGGGCATAAATGAATACAGAGTCTTGCGGAGCGACATACTAAATCCGAAATTACTTGAAAAGAGGTGGATTCGGATGGTAAAAGAGGATGGACTTCCGCTGGGCCTGGGTTTTGGTCTGGCTATGAATGAAGAGGCTATGAACAGCTTTGCCTCTATGACGGAAGAGGAAAAACGGCAGGTGATCGAGGCAGCACGAGGGGTTTCCTCAAAGGAAGAGATGCAGAATCTGGTTCAAAATATTGCTGAAAGTGGCCGGGTCAGGTAGAGGGGCAAATTTACAGGAGAGAAAAGGATGGAATATATCGCACATATTCATACGCAGTTCCCGGAGAAATTCGGGATACCGAGACAGAGCGGGCTGGTGGATGCCAAGGGTGAAATTGTTTTTGAGCCCAAGTTCCGGAACCCGGATGCGGTAAAGGGTATCGAGGAATTTTCCCACCTGTGGCTTTTGTGGGATTTTTCCAAAGCGCATCAGGAGGAATTTCATGCCACCGTGGCACCGCCACGCCTGGGGGGAAGGGAAAGAAGAGGTGTTTTTGCTACCCGTTCACCCTTCCGTCCCAATGGAATCGGACTGTCCTGTGTCAAGTTGACAGGCGTGTGTCTGGAAGAGTCACGGGGACCGGTGCTTACCGTTTCAGGGGTGGATCTTTTAGATGGCACGCCTATTTATGATATCAAGCCCTACCTGCCCTATGCCGATGCCCACCCTGAGGCGCGGGGAGGTTTTGGGCAGGAGCATAAGGATGCGGGGATTCCGGTGATTTTTCCGGAGGAGCTTCTTACGGAACTTCCGGAGGAACTGCGGGGAACAGTCATGGATGTGCTGGCCCAGGATCCCAGGGCGGCCTATAATAAAAAGCCGGATTATGTGTATGGAATGGCTTTTGCAGGCTATGACATCCGGTTTGTGGTTTCGGAGGGGGTACTTAACGTCTGCGGGGTGCAGAAGAGAAATGGGGATTGGAAAACGGTAAAATAGGAAGGAAATCAAATGTTTATTTTTGTATATATCATGATCTATGTTGTCATTATTATGGCAGTGATCTTGTCCCACATATTTACCGGCAGATATATGAGCCACTATGCCACCGGAATTGAGACACATGCGAAAGAACTGCTGGCTTTTATTGAGAAGGCTGAAAAGACAGGCAATTGGAAATTAAATAAGAAACAGATGCGGAAGTTTAGAAATCCGCAGGTACTAGAATCGTTTTATCGAGTTTCCCAAGAACTTGACAGGAAAAAGCTGGAACAATTTCTGGAGGAAAACACCCTGGAACTTGTGGAACTGGGAAGGAAAATGCGCAATAAATCTCTGCGGGCTTATTATGCTTTTGTGATATGTAAGCTGCAGCTTAAGGGAAAAATTGCAGAACAGTTCACGGAACTTGTTTTATATTATCTCAGAACGGATTCTTCCGTTTTCTGTCGTGAAAATTCTCTGAAAGCCTTGTACAGCATGGGAAATGCAAAAAGTATTTCGGAGGCATTTAAGTATTTTCACCAGAAGGATATATATCACAGTGAAAAGCTTCTCACAGACGGACTTTTGAGTTATCAGGGGGATTTCAAAAAATTATCAAAGGTTCTGGTAGATGATTTTGAGGATTATGGACAGTGCTGCCGAATAGCTGTGATCAGCTATTTGTTTTACCGGGATGAGCACGATTTTGATGGCTATTTTATGAACTATCTGAAGCAGGACATTTCGATGGATGAAAGGTGTGGCTGCTTACGTCTGATAGGGAAGCAGTGCTCTAAGAGTCATGAAAAACTGTTGATTCAAACCTTGGAATCTTATAAGGATAAAGAAGACTGGGAGCCGGCAGCGGTTGCTGCAAGCGCTCTTGGCAATTATAAGGACAAGCTGGCAATAGCTGCACTGGAGGGGGCTTTGGAATCACCTAATTGGTATGTACGCATCAATTCAGCAAGAGCATTGGTGGCATCGGATGTTGCCGTTTTGGATGTGAAGAGAATATTGGGGGGTAAGGATGAATACGCAAAAGACGCATTAAAATATGCCATAAGCAGCTAGGAGAGAAATCATGGCAGAAAATATTTTAAGACATTTGATTATATTCAGCAATATCTTTTTCTTTTTCTTTCTTATTATTTATTCCACTTATTTACTAATCTGTGGTGTGTATGGCTCCGTCAAAATGTACCGTTACAGAAAAATGGAAAGGTTACATAATGAACTGGAACATGAGTTTTATTTTCCTATTTCCATTATTGTTCCTGTATATAATAAAGGGACTACCGGAGTGCAGACGGTTCAAAATCTGCTCAAGCAGGATTATACGCACTACGAGATTGTTATCGTGGATGATGGCTCCAAGGATAATACTAAGGAGCTGATGATCGAAGCCTTTTCCTTGAAAAAGGAAAAATACAGGCCGGTTCGATACGTGGTGCCCTGCAAACCTGTCAGAGAGGTATATTCCGCACGAAGGGGAGACGTATTGATTACCCTGATCTCGAAGGAGAATGGTGGCTGTAAAGCGGATGCTGTGAATGCGGGAATTAATGTGTCGGCTTATCCATATTTTGTAAATATGGATGGAGATGAAATCCTTCAGAAGGATGCTTTAAAATATGTGGGAAGAGCGTTTCTGGAGGATGATCATGTAATTGCAGCTGGTGGAAATTTGAAGATATCAAATAACGCAAGATTTACAGATGCCATGCCGGTGTCCGATCCCTTCGGGAAAAATCTTGTGGTAGATATGCAGATGGTTGAGTATGGAAGAAGCTTTATTGGATCAAGAATGTTTCAAAATATGCTGAACATGAATCTGATCATTTCCGGGGGATATGGAGTTTTTAAGAAATCTGCAGTGGTGGAAATCGGTGGATATGACTCAAAGAGCATGGGGGAGGATATGGAGCTTACGATACACCTTCATGAGTATTATCGTAAGAACAAAAAGCCCTATGTCATGAAATATGTCCCGGATAGTGTCTGCTGGACGCAGGCACCGGAAAGTATGAAGGATCTCACAAGGCAGAGAGAGCGGTGGAATTGCGGATTGCTGCAGACACTGAAGAAATATAAGCATATGATATTGAATGTCAAATACGGATGTATCGGTATGTTTATGCTTCCGTATATGATTATTTATGAACTTCTGGCTCCGGCTTTCGTCCTGCTGGGGATTGTGGTCATTGCAGGAAACCTGATTCTTGGAGTATTAAATGTGGCTTTTGTTATTTATCTTAATGTCTTATATTTTCTGTTTGGAATTATCTTCTCGATGGTTTCCTATCTGGATAATATATATACGAAGACTAATTTTGTGACGGGGAAGGATATTTGCAAGGGGCTATTGGTATGCTTTCTGGATGTATTATTTTTCCGTCCGTACCTGATGTGCGTAGGGTTCAAATCCTACTTTTCCTCGAAAAAGGTCGCGGGAAAATGGGTTTCTCCTAACCGGGTGAAGGTAGAGACCACGGACGACTGAGGGAAGTAACGGTGCCCGGAGAAAGGGAGATCTTGTGCTTGTGAATAGGATAAAGAAAAAAAATATGGTGTTATCAGCTACGGGCATTTTGGCGGTATTTTTAACTTTGGTTTGGTGTATGGTACTGGCAGAGAAAAACAAAAATCACGAAGTGAGTATGTTTTCGTGGAATTATGAGCTTGAAGATAAGGAAAATTTCTGGGAAAATGAGAAAACGCTAAAGGAATTTAATGTGACCCGTGTATATCAGCTTATGTCGGCGGACTACATACAGGGACAGAAAATGCAGGATTATATGGAGAATCTTTCGGGGGCAGATGTGGAGGTTGTCTGCCTTACAGGGGACAAGAGCTGGCTGTATGACGGCCTGGAGGAATTCAGGGGAATTGTGGATGCCCTGGCAGAATATAATCAGCAGGCAGAAGAACCGTATAAAATCAGAAACATAGCACTGGATGTAGAGGGTCATACCCTTGACGAGTGGCAGGATGAGCCAAAGAAAATATTCAGGCAGTATATTCAGCTGATGAAGGAGGCCAGAGAATATGCCAATGAGCGTGACCTGGCGGTGATTCAGGTTATCCCCACCTTTTTGGATGAGGTGGATTCCGGGCTTTTTGAGGCATTTTTGTTGGATTGCTGCGATGAACTTTCCGTGATGAATTATAACAAGAAAAATGCTGCCACGGCAGCACGAACAGAATATGATCTCTGTGGGAAATATCACATTCCAATCGAGTCGGTATTTGAGATGATGCCGGTGGATGAAGAACAGGGGGTTACGGAAAACATTACGTATTATTATGAGGGGCATGAAGGCTTAAAGAAGGCAATAAAGGAAATTAAATCGGCATATGGACCGGATATGGGAATCGGACTGCATCATTTTACGGTAATACATGAGGGAAACTGCGTAAGCGAACCGAAAAAAGCATTGTGAAACGCAGGGCAGAGTATTATAATAAAAGCCAGGATCAGTACAAGGGGAATATTTAAAAAATGAGGAGGGATGTTACCAATGACAAATGAAATCTTTTTATCATATTCCAGCAAAGACAAGGACTATGCAGAAAGAGTGATTAACTATATCGAAGACAACGGATATGATTGTTTTATCGCATCGAGAGATATCAGCGGCGGAAATCATTATGCCAAGAATATTGTGAATGTAATTTCAGCCTGCAAGCTGGTTATACTAATCGCAAGTTCCAACAGCAATGAGTCGGAGCATGTTTTGAATGAAATCGACATCTGCGTCGAGAAGAAAAAGAAAATCATCCCATTATTTATCGAGGATTTTGATATCTGCGATGAATTCCGCTATTATCTGGGAAGAAGCCAGCGTGTTGTTGTGCATGATGGCGATATGGAGGAAGTTCTACCCAGACTGCTGGATTCGGTGAAGCAGGAATATCCGAAAACGGTTTCCCAGAATCAGGTAGGAGAGGTGGAGGAACCAGCGGAAAATAAGGAGACAAACAAAATCTCAAAGACGGTTTTCGAATACGATCATAACAGAGGAATCATGATTAATCCGGAAGATCGTATGAGAAACATCAGCTTTAGACAGGATACCCTTTTGAACCTTATGGGTGGAATTTATGAATCCATAAAGGATGCCACAGATGAGGAAAACGCCAATGCTGTATACTACCAGTGTGGTTATGAAGGCGGCAGTAATTTCGGGGCAAGATTAAACAGTAAATTATCCCAGGAAAACCTGTCATTAGAGGAAAAACTTAGTAAATGGTGTGAATTTGATTCTACCGTGGGTTGGGGAAAATTCAAATCCAATATTGTGGTGAATGAGGACAAGGGTACTCTAGAAGGCACCATCAGCATCAATGAATGTTTTATGGTGGATAAGAAGAAAAACAGAAGAATCTGTTCTTACATAAAGGGGTATTGTACAGGTGTGATCGGAAGCCTCTTAGGCGATATCGAGGTGGAACTGACATGTCAGACCTGCCCCATAAAAAATAAATTTAAATCAGAGTGTGTGTCTGGAATCGCACTCAAAATGGAGGAATAGTAAGTTGCGCATTTTGGTAATATTTACAGGTGGAACCATTGGAAGCAGTGTCAGCAATGGGTATATTTCAACGGATGTTCAAAAGAGATATAAACTTCTCGAAATGTATCAAAGCAACGCAGACAAAGAAATCGACTTCAAATTGCTGGAACCCTACACAATGCTTAGTGAGAACCTGACAGGGGAAAGCATTGCAAGGCTTTGCACTGTCGTAAAGGATAATCTTTCTGAGGAGTATGATGGTGTCATCATTACACATGGGACAGATACGCTCCAATATTCGGCCTGTGCACTGGGGTATTATCTCCAGACAGTAAAGATACCGGTTTTACTTGTGTCAAGCAATTACGTGTTGGATGACGGCAGAGCGAATGGACTGGTTAATTTTATTGCTTCGGTGTCCTTTATTGAGCAAAAAGCGGGAACCGGAGTTTTCGTACCCTATAGAAATGATGATGGTATTGTGTATATTCACAGGGGAACAAGATTATTACCACACAGACCTTACAGTGATAATCTCTATAGCATCGATGATCAATACTACGCTGTTTACGACGCTGATGCAGATGAAATCAGGAAGAATCAGAAATATCATGCTTCGGATAATAAGGTCATTAATGTAACAAGCCTTCCGGCAAAGTGGAATTCAGATATTATGCGTATTTTCCCATACCCGGGATTTCAATATTCGAATTTGAAAATGGACCAGAACTATAAGGATATGCCGAAAGCAGCTTTACTGGATACGTATCATTCGGGAACTTTGTGCAGCGAAGAAGATGATCTGGAGCTGTTTTTGACACAGGCAGATAAGTGCGGTATTCCCGTATTTTTGACCGGAGCAAGCAGTGGCTGCGTGTATGAGAGTGTGAAACGGTGGGAAAAGCATCATATCACGGTTCTGCCGGCTGCCTCGCCCATCGCCATGTATATGAAGCTGTGGCTGATGATGGGACAGAAGGATCTGGAGCTTGTCATGAAAACTCCTGTGGCAGATGATATTGTGGAGTGAAATCAACGAAATAGAAAGGGGGAAATTATGAGTTATACAATGTTAAATAACAAACGCGAGAAGAAATATGAAAAAAGCACTCTGGCAGGAGCTGCTCTTAAGTTTATTGAGGAGAACTGCCAGGATTTACGTTTCGACGTCCAGAAAGATGCTGAGGAGAAAAAGAGTGGAAAGTACCTGGGAACCAGTCTGGAAGCAGGCCAGATCCCCTATAATATGGAGAATGATATTGACCGCTTATGCCTCGAAAATGCCCTGAGCCGTTTCCTGGAATCCGGCAAAAAGGAAGATGCCTTTGACGTATATTTCTGTTATCTGGAAATGTTCATCGGCGATTATGAGAAAACCAGAAGAATGATTGAACTGTTGTCGGAATTTGAGGCCAACGGAAGCAGCCTTCTGATGAAGCACCGGGATCATTATTCCCATTCTGTGTATGTCTTTGCCCTTGGACTGGGAATTTACCGGACCAATGAGATTTACCGGGCACAGTATGAGAAATATTATCAGCTTTCCGGACAGGCAGCTGCCTGCCACTTCCTGCAGTTCTGGGGCATGAGTGCACTGTTCCATGATATCGGTTATCCCTTTGAGCTTCCCTTTGAGCAGGTGGCTTCCTATTTCGAGGTAGGAGGAAAGAAGCGAAAGGATTTCCCCTTTGTGGCATATCAGGATATAGATGGTTTTGTACAGATCAGTGCCGAAGTGCAGGAAGAGTTAAAAGGTCTGTTTGAGGGCAGATGCTTTGGGACAACCAACCAGCTGTTTGCATATCTTTTGACAGAAAAGCTGGGGAAGGAACCTTATTGCGTTAAAGAGGAAGAAATATTAAAGGTTTTGAGAGACAAACCAACAAAGCCGGATCAATTTGGGCATTTTATGGACCATGCATATTTCAGTGCCACGGTTCTGTTTAAGAAATTGTTTGAAGAGATGAACTGTCCTCTGCAGAAAGAGCATCTGGACGCTTTGACGGCAATCTTAATGCACAATAGTTTGTATAAATTCAGTATCGCATTCTATAAGGAAGAGGGAAATGTTCCATTCAAAGCAGAGTTGCATCCTCTGGCATATCTGCTGATGCTGTGCGATGAGCTGCAGTGCTGGGATCGAACCGCCTATGGCAGAAATTCCAAGACAGAGCTTCATCCCATGGATTGTAAGTTTGTTTTCTCGGATAATCAGATCCGTGCTACATATCTGTATGATGAGAAAGAAATCGCAAAGATCAACCAGTTTAAGGATGACTATATTCAGTGGTTACAGAATCCGGTGGGAGAGGCACCGAAACTGAAAGCATACTCCTCCATGTTCCTGAAGACAGAGGAAAATCATATTTCCCCATTCCAGGCAGATATTGAGAGAATTGTTGATCTGACAGACATCAAGCTGATCGTGGAGACCGGTCTGGTGGAGAATAAAAATGCCAAGAGCAGAAGATATCTGTCCGACAGCAATTTCCTGAACCTGTATAATTTTGCAATTGTATTAAATGGCCGGTGGAACAGTGCCGGATGGAAGTGGGCAAAAGAAATGGGACAGGAGGAGCAGTTTATTCTGGATGCGGAGAATGAAAAGAAGTTTACCGAGGACTTCAAGCACCTTTCTCTGGAATACAAGCTTTCGAACATTAACCAGGCCAAGGCCTTTGCCCGGTATATGAATGAGATTGACTGCTTCTACACGGATAAGCCGGTTGATTTTGAAATGGTAGAAAGCTTTACCAAAGAGGACTTATTAAAGATCGGTTTGCTAGAGCACCAGAGATGGCTGCAGGAGCACTACGATATGGGATGGATCTACGGAGAACCGAAAGATAAACCGGAACGTGAGCTGATCCGTCAGCATAAGGATATGATTCCGGAATTCCACGGTGAGGAAGGGCATGTATCCGCAGAGCAGGCAGAGAAAAACTACTACCGCCTGGACAAAGAAGAGCAGGATAAGGATACGGAGCCCATGGAATGTATGCTGGCAATGCTTAAGATGTTCGGTGGATTGCGAATCTATCGTCTGAAATAACGGAAGGGACAAATTATCGTGGAAGTGATCAAGGAACAGAGGAAAAGATGGCTGCTGCTTCTGGTGCTGGTGCCCTTTATTTTCGGAACCATTGGATATGAAGTGGCCGGAGTGGATCGAATCTCGGATGCCATGTATGGAGGCATATCTTTATATTCAATGAATTTGCAGGATGGCTACCAATACAATATATGGCTGGAAATTGCAAGGTGGACAGGACCTTTGGTTACCGCCACGGCGATTTTATTTGTATGTAGATGGCTGGGACAGCAGCTTCGGTGGAAGGTTACCGGTTGTTTTCGCGACAGTATTGCGGTGTATTGCGATGATGATACCCGAATCGCCTTTGATGGGAAGAAGAGTTCTGTGATTTATCCCGGGAGGGAGTTTGTCTCCAATGCGAAATCACAGATTATCATGCTGGAATCCGATGAAGAGAGTATCCAGTTTTATGAGAGGCATCAGAAAGCACTGAAGAACAGAAAGGTATATATTGGTCTGCGGGAAATCAGCTGCGGACTGGTAAGGGAAAAGAAAGAGATTTCCTTTTTCGATATCGACGGAGCCATCTCAAGGGATCTATGGAAAAACAGAGTCAAGTTGTGGGAAATGAAGACTCCCGAGAGACCATGTAATATCACCATTTGCGGAACCGGTCACTTGGGACGAAACATGCTCAACTATGCGTTGATGCTGAACCTTTATTCCCTCAAGCAGAGCATTACATACAATTTTGTAGGTGACAACGATATATATCAGATAGAACATAGTGATTTTCAGACACAAAATCAGGATGAGATCAAATACTATACTTCAAAGGATAAAGAGGTTAGTGAGATTCTGAGAAAATCCGATTATGTGATCCTGACCCAGGCCGTTCCCGTTGAGCAGCTTCAGGTGATCGGAGTTTTGTGCAGCAACGGAGAAATCTATTATTATGATCCCCAGGGGGACAGTGCGCTTCACGGGAATACGAACGCCCAGAGCGGAATTGGAGGGTATCTGGCGTTCCCTAATCTGCATCCTTATGGCAGCAACGAGATCATTTTCACGGATGAGAATATTCGAAAGAATCAGTTGATCGCAGAGGCTATGCAGCAGAATTTTGAATATGAGCGTCAGCAGGCAAATGTAAAAATGGGAGATACCACAGAGACAAAGTGGGGAGAGCTGGACAGCTTCAAGAAATGGTCCAATATTTCCTCTTCAGATTTTGCCACTGTGGTGAAATCTCTTGCATCAAAAAAGAATATCGATGAGCTTGCGGAACTGGAGCATATCCGGTGGTGCCGGTTTCATTATTTGAACCACTGGAAATATGGGGAGCAAAGGAATGATGAACAGAAGATTCATACCTGTCTTATGCCCTATGATAAATTGTCCCGGGAGGATCAGGAAAAGGATATAAGTACCATCGAAGGAATATTAGGTAAATAAGAAGGAATGAACAATGAATATACTTACCGGCAGTTCCTTCTGGAAAATCAATGCCTCGCCGTCCGGTGTACTTAACTCCTCTAATTTATTTCTGTTGTACACTCCGGTAAGCTGGTCGTGGATCACCAGACTCTCCAGTTTCTGTGACACAAGGTAGTGATCCAGATACACCTTTTCCATGATGCGGTGCATGGAACATACTGCCACAACACAGGGCAGATTAAATAAAATCATCATACCCTCGCTGGCATATTGCCTGTCAGGCAGCAGATAGGTTGCCCAGTCCATACACCATATGATGATATGTATCATCAGATAGGAAACCAGAACCATTATTCTATAGTTATGCAATTTCTTATGTAATGTCAGATATATAAATGATATGAGGGTCAAAAGGTATTTTGCCCCTCATTTGATACACGAATTGCTCCGTTGCTACGCAAGTCTACGCTTCGCTCCGGTCGGCGCAGAGCAGACATCCACCGGATGTCTGCTCTGCGCCCCGCAATTCTACACACATTCGGAATCCGTTGATTTTCCAAGGAAAATCACAGGGTCATCAATCAAAGATTGTTGACAGTCCTCATGTGTGTGCGGGTCAACAAGTCAGAGCTCTTATCCTGCAAGCAGGAACGAGTTCTGACCTTTTGACCCTTGTAT
>ONEJ01000078.1 GCA_900316805.1 uncultured Lachnospiraceae bacterium | reverse complement strand
TGTAGAATTGCGGAAGTTGCGTAGCAACGGAGCAATTCGTGTATCAAATGAGGGGCAAAATACCTTTTGACCCTCATATCATTATATCATAGCGAAAAAAATGTGCTTCTTCAAGGTTCAGTTTCATTTTTCTATTTGTTTTACTATAGGTTATTGATAACACAGCATCAAAAAATATGTCCAAAAATCATTACTGATAAACAGTTGTTGTCCACAAGCCTGTCATGTTATAATGATAGTAGAATAAACACAAAAGAACCTGCTATATATTTTGGGGAAAATGAAGGAGGAGTACTATGGCATTAAGTCAGGTAAAGAAGATGTATCAAACATAGCGGAATTATTTCACCGTGATTGAAAATGACTTTGGACATATGGATGAGTTTGGTCCGTATCCATATGCAAGTATCTTTGGTGGTGAGACATGTAAATAGCGGAGAATATGCGGTAAGTGATACTCAACAGTTCAACCATTCACTGGAAGAGGTTCTTTGGATTTTAAGTTTCTAAAACACAACCGCCGTACAGACAATCCAAGTCATTGTCTATACGGCGGTTTTTGAATTTTCTAATCTTCTTTTTTCCCAATCGTCAAAAACAGGTTCGCCTTCTTAAGAGCCGGACGAAGTGCCATGTAAATAATTACTGCTGCAATCACGGAAAGCACCGCATTAACAGATGTAGTAGTAATGTTCCACGCCAGCGTAACCTCTGCTGCCGGCTTACCAAGAAGCACACGCTTGTAAAAATAGCCAAACAGCGGATCAAAGATCACATTAAATCCAAGGCCGCACACAGCTGCAATCACGGTCCATTTAAATACATGCTTGGTGTCAGTGGATGTAGAAATCTTACCAACCTTATGAGCAATAAGACCGGTGATCAGTCCGATACAGAACTTTAAGATAAAGGTCTTCGGTGCATAAATGATATAAACCGGATCCAGTAGATCTCCAATGGTCATACCAATGGCTCCACCGATGCCGCCATAAATACCGCCCAGCAGAAGGGCACCCAATACGCAGACAGCATTTCCAAGATGGAAAGAGGTTGCATCTCCACCCGGCAGAGTGATCTTGATCTGCAGGAAGGTAAATACTACATAGGACAGCGCTGCCATAAGTGCTGTCAGGGTCAGTTTGTAAATCTTTTCGTTTCTCATGAACATTTCTCCTCAAATGTATTTTATCTAAATAACTATCATACCCAGAAATGGGCATATGTAAATAACCAATTTCGTATAAAATAATAAGACCAGCAAAAGTGATTCCATGGACTCACTTCCACTGATCTCATCAGCCTTATATACAATTTTTACATCAATGATTTCTGTCAAAACACTTAACTCTCTGACACGTCCGCATCCAGTCTCCGGTACTGCCAGAAAAACAGAATGGCCGTGGTAGAGACCGCAAGAACATCTGCTACCGGCTCCGCAAGAAATACCGCAAACAACTGATTATAAAAACAGCAAGGCAGGATGTAAATCAGCGGAATCAGAAGAATTACCTTGCGAAGCAATGCCAGAAATACTGATGTCTTGGCATTTCCCAGTGCAATAAATGCCTGCTGGCAGGCAATCTGCACACCCATAACCAGAGAGCAGGCCATATAGATCCGGATTGCCCATTTGGAAAAACGAACCATCTCATTGCTGGAAGTAAAGATTCCAATAAGAAGCTGCGGTGCAAACATACAGATTAGCCAGATCACAACGGTATAGGCGACGCAGGAAACCAAAAGCAGGCGGAAGGCCTTTTTCACCCGGTCTGTCTTTTTTGCGCCATAATTAAAGCCGATGATGGGCTGCGCTCCCTGGGTCAGCCCCTGCACCGGAAGCACGGACATCTGCATGATACTGGAGAGAATCGTCATGGAACCAACGGCAATATCTCCACCATATTTTAGCAGGCTGGTATTAAAGCAGATATTGAGAATGCTCTCGGTAAACTGCATAATAAAAGGTGCAATGCCCAACGTGATACAAGGACCCATCACGGAAAGCTTCGGTGACATATTTTTGAGGTTCAGGCGAAGTGTTGTCTTTTTGCCCAAAAGGAAAACCACGATCCAGATGCAGGAAACAGCCTGCGATAGAATGGTGGCAAGTGCGGCTCCCTGTACCCCCATGTGCAGCCCAAAGATGAATACCGGATCCAGTATAATGTTAATCACTGCACCAATGACCACCGTAAGCATTCCTGTTTTGGCGAAGCCCTGGGCATTGATAAAAGCATTCAGGCCCAGCGCCAGCTGCACAAAAATCGTTCCAATGGAGTAAATCCGCATATAGCTCCAGGCATAAGGGATAGTAAGATCACTGGCTCCAAAAACCATCAGGATATCTTTTCCCCAAAGCTGAATGACGCCTGTCAATACAAGAGCTACGATTACCAGCATGGTACTACAGTTTCCAAGAATACGCTCTGCCTCACTCTGCTGCCCTTTTCCCATCATAATAGAAGCCTGGG
Organism: uncultured Lachnospiraceae bacterium; assembly: GCA_900316805.1. GTDB lineage: Bacteria > Bacillota > Clostridia > Lachnospirales > Lachnospiraceae > Roseburia. Next base: position 4,991 of record ONEJ01000078.1, on the reverse strand, counting down.
GTGCTCCGCCCATGCTGACCAAGGCGGCAAAGGCGGAAATACACATAATAACCGGCATAGTCACTCCTACGCCGGTCAATGCAGCGGATCCTTCCCCCGGGATATGCCCGATATACATACGATCCACCAGATTATATAAAAGATTAATGATCTGGGCAAGAATTGCCGGAAGAGCCAGCTTAAACAAAAGACCTCCAATCCGGTCATTGCCCAGATCAGCTTCTTTCTTTGTGTTGTTGCTCATTTTGTTACTACCTCGATTTCTGTTTACTTTGGAAGACTCATGATAGATGCGACCTGCTCTGTTGCTTCGCAAATCACGTTTTACATATCAATTCCCACATTCAATACTGATCTGATTGAAGGTGCCAAGGATATCCTCCACCTGGATTGCCTTTTTTTCCTCTCCCTCTTTATCAATAATCGCTTTTCCCTGATGCATCATGAGTAACCGGTCGCCATACTCCACGGCATAGCGCAGGTTATGGGTTACCATGATGGTAGTAACTTTTTTCTCCTCGACAATTTTCCCGGTGAGTTCCATGACGATCTCGGCAGTCTTCGGATCCAGTGCCGCCGTGTGCTCGTCCAGAATCAGAAACTCTATGGGATTCATGGTGGCCATCAGAAGTGCCAGCGTCTGTCGCTGTCCTCCGGACAAAGCCCCCACCTTGGTATGCAGCTTATCCTCCAGCCCAAGGTTCAGATGGGACAACATTTCGCGGTACTCCTCTATCCGCGCCTTGTTGGTGCCCCGGCCCAGACCATAGCCCTTGCCCTTATTGTCCGCGATGGACAAATTCTCAAGTATTGTCATGGAGGGGCAGGTTCCCTTGGCGGGATCCTGAAATACGCGGCCGATCCGCCGATGCCGGATAAAATCCTTCTGCTTCGTAATATCCACACCATTGACGATGATTTTTCCCGCATCTACCGGAATACTGCCACAGATGATGTTGAGCATGGAGGTCTTGCCGGAACCATTGCTTCCCACAACGGACACGAACTGTCCATCCTTGATACTTAAGTTAAAATCCTCAAACAGGCAGATCTCATTGATGGTGCCCGGATTGTATAGTTTATGAATATGTTGTAATTCCAGCATCTAGGCCACCTTCTTTCTCTTGCTGCGGTCCATGCCGATCACAAGGATCACAAGGAACAGTACCGCGGTAATCAGCTTTAAGTCCGAGGACGGCATACCCAGCTTGATTGCCAGAGCCACACAGGCCTTATAGATGATAGATCCGATTATTACCCGGGTAGTTACCTGGAGAAAGGATGCCTTTCGCAGTAAACTGATTCCGATGATGACACTGGCAAGACCGATGACCATGGTACCGGTTCCCATGGAGATATCAAAATATCTCTGCTGCTGGGCAAACAGGCACCCGCTTAAGCTTACCAGACCATTGGCAATGGCAAGACCGATGATTTTTACAATTCCTTTGTCCACGCCCATGGAAGTGACAATGGTCTCATTATCACCTACTGCCCGAAGCAGGTAACCGGATTTCGTATTCATATACCAATCCAATAACAGCTTCATGATAACCGTAATCAGAAGAATGATCACCACATTGGAAAAAGCCGCAAGGGATCCCTTGAAAATGCCTTTTACCAGACCATTGTCAAACAGCGTGGTCATATTATAGATGGGCACATTGGCTCTTCCGGCAATACGCAGATTCACGGTATAAAGTGCGGTCATCATGATAATACCGGACAATAAATCCCGTACCTTCAGCTTTACGTGGATGATGCCCGTCAGCATACCGGCCACGGCTCCTGCCCCAAAGGCAATCAGAAGCGTCAAAATCGGATTCACGCCCTTCGTGATCAAAACGGCAGACAACGCCGCTCCCAGTGGAAAGCTTCCGTCTACCGTCAGATCCGGGAAATCCAGAATGGTGTATGTAATATAAATTCCCAGGGCCATGATTGCGTAGATCATGCCCTGTTCCAGTACACTTAATACTAATGTCATATTCTAACCTTTCACCGTAAATTAGCTCTATCAGGCTGCGCCCGGGCTTTTTTCGCAGATTGCTAAATGTATCAATTACTGATGATCCGCTGTACCAGTACATCAAATCATCGGTAATTGCACACAGGTTTAGTCAACTGTAATTTCATCAAATGTCTGAGCTGCGTCTTTCACATAGTTCTCATCCAGCTTCATGCCGATCTTCTCTGCTGCTGCGTTGTTCACATACAGTTCTGCCTTGGAAGCGCTGATGAACGGAGTTTCTGTTGCAGTAGCCTCACCTTTTAAAATCTTTGCTGCCAGCTCACCGGTCTCGATACCCAGCTGGTAATAATCAATACCCATAGATGCCACACAGCCTGCCTTTACCTGCTCGATCTCGCTTCCAAATACCGGGATGCCTGCAGTGTTTGCCTTATCAAGAACGGTCTGAAGAGCATTTACTACGGTGTTGTCTGTCAGGTTGCACAGGCAGTCTACCTTGCTTACCAGATCTGTTGCGGCCAGTTCGATATCTGCCGGTGTGTTGATACCGCTATCTACAATCTCGAAGTCATACTTAGGTGCCAGCTCCTGATATTCCTTAATGGTACTGCAGGAATTTGCCTCGCTGGTAGTATAAAGGATTCCAATCTTCTTTGCCTCCGGCATCAGGGCGCGGATCATCTTTAACTGCTCCTCTACCGGAAGTACATCCGAGGAACCGGTCACATTTCCTGCATTGGTTCCGTCTGCGTTGGCAAGACCAGCTGCCACCGGATCGGATACTGCGGTGTAGATTACCGGAATATCGGTGTTCATGCAGGAATTGTATGCGCTGGCTGCACATGGGGTTGCAATGGCACAGATCATGTCGTCCTTGGCAGAGACAAAGCTGTCTGCGATGGTGCTGGCTGTTCCGGTATCTGTCTGGGCATTCTGGTAATCCACCGTCAGGTTCTTGCCCTCCTCGATACCGGCCTGCTTCAAGCCCTCCAAAAATCCCTCACGGCAGTTGTCCAGGGAGCCATGCTCTGCAAACTGGGAGATACCGATCTTGTAGCTTTCGCCGGATGCCGCCTGAGTTCCTCCTGCCTGGGTTCCTGCTGTTTCGTTTCCTGATGTTCCCGCACCACAGCCTGCAAGAAGACCTGCCATACATACGGCTGCCAAAATGCTGCTCAATAATTTCTTTTTCATACTTTCTTCCTCAACTTTCTAAATATTTTATATAATAAAATAAGATTTTGCAATTGCCCATATCTTACATAATGTTGGCAAATACATATCCTATTTTGTTCAAACCTTCATCAAAACGTTACTCAGATGGATTATTGTACTAGCAAATCGTAAGTTCTACCGGGCAGTGATCCGACCCCATAATCTCTGTATGGATGGCCGCGCCCTGCATCCGCTCCTTGATATTTTCCGATACCAGAAAATAGTCAATACGCCAGCCGGCATTCTTGGCCCTCGCCTGAAACCGGTAGGACCACCAGCTGTATACGCCCTCGATGTCCGGATAAAAATAGCGGTAGCTGTCGATGAAACCACTGTCTAACAACTCTGTCATTTTTCCCCGCTCCTCATCGGTAAATCCGGCATTGCGGCGGTTGTTCTTTGGATTCTTCAGATCAATTTCCTGATGAGCCACATTCATGTCACCACAGACGATAACACCCTTTTTCTCAGCCAGACCTGTCAGGTATGCCCGGAAAGCATCCTCCCAGATCATCCGGTAATCCAGACGCTTCAGTTCGTTCTGGGAATTGGGCGTATAGACATTCACCAGATAGAAGTCTTCAAACTCCAGCGTGATCACCCGGCCTTCCGTGTCATGCTCCGGGATATCCAGCCCGTATGTAACCGCCAGAGGCTCCTGCTTCGTAAATACAGCAGTCCCGGAATACCCTTTGCGCTCTGCGTAATTCCAATACTGGAAATACCCCGGCAGATCTAAATCAATCTGCCCCTCCTGCAGCTTCGTCTCCTGCAGGCAGAAAACATCCGCATCCAGCTTCTGGAATTCCTCCATAAAATTTTTACCTACTACGGCCCGCAGGCCGTTCACATTCCAGGAAATCAGTTTCATTGTCTTTCCTCCAAACTATTGTCCTTTCTATGATAGGGTTTCTTGGAGAATTAGTCAACCCAAAAATCTCCCCTTTCAGCTTTACCAGCTAGTCAAAATTATGCAGCAGAATCTTCCTTAAGATGAGAAATTCTGGGCGGTAGAAGAGATTATAAGTTTCTACAGCCCAGAATATTTGCAAAAATAGAGATTTTCTGGGCTACAGGGACAGATATCAGCTTCTGCATTATTCTTCATCTTCCCCGGGCTTTACACCGTGAAGGTTCATCATGGTCTGTGCTGCTCCGGCTTCCTGTAAAAGCTGGTCACCAATCACAAAGCCTCTGATCTTTGCCTTGTGTTCCTTGGAACCAAAAAATTTATGAATCTGCTTGAAAAGCTGCCCGCCCGGTTTCTCATTCTCATCAAATACAACGACCTTCAAACCTCTCTTTGCTGCCTCAATGGCAGCGGATAAGCCGGCCGGACCGGCACCTTCATGCCCTCCACCAGCGGTGTCACACAGGTTCGTACATTGGGTTTTCCGTCCACGATCATGACACAGTCCGTGCATCTGCCGATGGCACAGAAGATTCCTCTGAGCTTGTGCTCCTTCTTGGTGTATCGGTGTACCATCACGCCTGCAGCCTTAAGAGCTGCTGCTCATTCTAACCCCTTCCTTTCTACCAAAAAAGCGCCTGTGATTTCCACAGACGCCTTTGTCTAACGTTTTCTTAAGTTGGGTATAGCATACCACGAAGGGGTTTTGTTGTATTGTAAAAAACGATACTTAGTATTCTGTGTACTAGTTACAGTTCACAGGTATGTGAACAGTAACTTTCTAACTCCTTTTTCAGTCAGAAAACCGATTATGTATGGACATATCGTAGAAAATTCTTTACAATGGAGAAAAAGAAATTTTACGGAGGAAGAAAAAATGGAAATTGTTTGCTT
>ONEJ01000068.1 GCA_900316805.1 uncultured Lachnospiraceae bacterium | reverse complement strand
TCATGCGTGTGCTCCTTCTTCCGAAGGAAGTATTACCCGCACACACGCTTCGCGTCAGCGAACTCTCATGCGTGTGCTCCTTCTTCCAGAGGAATTATTGCCTGCGCATATCTCATTAAATGCGATACTGCATTTATGAATATACCACATCTCGGTGTATTCGTCAACAAAAGATGAATATCTATTGGTTTTTCTTTTGTGCCACGCCACGACTTTCTGACTTTGAAAAAACTTTCGCTCCGCCCTCAAAGAACTACTTTCGCTCCTCAACGCTCCTATGCAGAACCCCAAGCACCTCCTGCAATTCCTCCATCGGCAGTTGTCCCGGGGCACTGGCAGTTCCGCCGGAGCCGAAGGTTACACAGGAGCCGGTGAACTCTCCGGAGATCCTGGAAATACATCCCCTGGCCCCCATGGACATGGTGATTACCGGCTGATTGGGATACTGCTCATGAAAATGGCTGGTCTCCTCCAGAAGATTCAGCACATCCTGAAAGGACTGGGGCATCACCGCCAGCTTTGCCACATCTGCGCCGCTCTCTCCCAGCTTCTCCAGAAGCATCCACATGACATTCCGCTCCGGTGTCTGGTCAAAATCATGGTGGGAAGCAATCACATGAACCCCCATGGACTGCAGCAGCGCAATTTCCTTCTCAGGCTTATGGGCCTCGAAATATTCCACATCTACGAAATCTGCCACCCTGCTTTCCGCAGCCACCTGGTGAATGTCATAGATCTTATCCTCATCCAGTTCCAGCAGCCCGCCCTGTTTCTTCGAACGGAAGGTAACGATCAACGGCGTTTGCTGCACCACCGGTGCCAGCTCCTCCAACACCTCACGGATAGCGTTCAGACTCTCTGCCTGGGAAAAGGCATCCACACGCCACTCCAGCATCTCTGCTCCAAGATCCCGTAAACACTCCGACTCACGGACGATATCCTCCTTCGTTTTTTCCATAACCGGCACACAGACCAGCGGTTTTCCCTCCCCGATTGTTCTGCCCTTGACACTAAAAAGCGAATCCATCCTACACTGCCTCCCATTTTCCTATTTATTCCTAATATCTATGATACAAAGACCAAGAACTCTGACGCTTTGCCCCCATATCATATTTGTGGTCAATTATATCAGTTTCCAACATATAAATAAAGAAGTATTTACCCGAAGTTTGACATTTCGACAGATTTCGATTAAGATAATTTCTGTATGTAAATTAATAAGAGAAGGAGTTTCATCATGAGTTTCGAATTTTTAAATCAATTACCGACTCCGGCAGACATCAAACGGGAATATCCCCTTGCTCCGGAGCTTAGAGAATTAAAGAAGAAAAGGGATGTCATGATCTCTGATGTCATCACCGGAAAGGATTCCCGTTTTCTGGTGATCATCGGACCATGTTCTGCGGACAACGAGGATTCTGTCTGCGATTATGTCAGCCGCCTCACAAAAATTCAGGAGGACGTAAAGGATCAGCTGATCATCATCCCGCGCATTTACACCAACAAGCCAAGAACCACCGGCGAGGGCTACAAGGGTATCGCTTCCCAGCCAGATCCGGAAAAGGCACCGGATATGGTGGAAGGTCTGATTGCCATGAGAAAAATGCATATCCGCGCTATCCGGGAGAGCGGTCTTACCTGTGCCGATGAAATGCTGTATCCGGAAAACTGGGGCTATGTGGAGGATCTTCTCTCCTACGTGGCAATCGGTGCCCGCTCCGTGGAGGATCAGCATCACCGTCTGACCGTCAGCGGTTTTGATGTAGCCTCCGGTATGAAGAACCCTACCAGCGGTGATTTCTCCGTTATGTTAAACTCCGTGTACGCTGCCCAGCATCCACATCATTTCGTTTACCGTGGATACGAGGTGGAAACTACCGGAAATCCTCTGACCCACGTAGTTCTCCGCGGTGCCGTCAGCAAGCACGGCAACACCACCCAGAATTACCACTATGAGGATCTGATCCGTCTTCACGATATGTACGAGAAGATGGACGTGATCAATCCGGCAGCCATCATAGACACGAACCACTCCAACTCCGGCAAGAAGTTTAAGGAGCAGATTCGTATCGCCAAAGAGGTCATGCACAATCGTCTGCTTTCCTCCGATATCAAGAACCTTGTAAAAGGTCTTATGATCGAAAGCTACATCGAGGAGGGCTGCCAGTCCATCGGTGACCACATTTACGGCAAATCCATCACAGACCCATGTCTTGGCTGGGAGGATTCCAAGCAGCTAATCTACGATCTTGCAGAAATGAACGCCAAAGCATAATCCGTCGCTTTTGATCATTTGCGTTCATGCAGCAGCCGGACACTTCCTGCGTGAAGTCCGTCCGGAACAAACACTTGATTTATGCCTCTGTAAACACTCGATTTATGACCCCTGTACACAGAAACGGGCACGGGAAATACATCTTCAAGCGAAACGCTTTTGTATTTCCCGTGCCCGATAATTTCTGTGGATAGAGCATTTATTTTTACAAATGGTAACTATTCCAAGGTGGCTCGAATAGATACTAAAGATGCAGACCTCCCTACTCCGTCAGGGACTTGAGACTCTCCTTCACCTCATTTGCAATATCTAAGATAGAATCCGAAGACGCCGTGATCTCCTCTGCCGCAGATGCAAGACTGTGGGTTCTGTCATTAACCCCGTTCACAATATCCGTCAGTTTGCGGATTTCCCTAAAAATCTCCGTGATAGAGGCAATAATCCTGTTCTGGTTCTCACTGCTTCTGGATGCAGTATCCTTAGACTCCGAAGCCAGTTTATTGATCTCGTCTGCCACCACCGCGAAGCCTTTTCCTGACTCTCCGGCACGGGCTGCCTCGATGGAAGCATTGAGTGCCAGCATATTGGTCTGGGTCGCAATGGAAAGCACCTCATTATTATTTTCTGAAAGCTGCCTGATAATCTCCTCAATATTCCGAAGGGATTCCTCCAGTCCTTCACAGAATCGGCTTACCGAAGTAATTTCCGATGAAATAGCCGTACTCTCCCTGGCATTATTCTCGTTTCCGTCAGCCATATCATCCAGAGAATGATACAGATTCTCAAACAGATCCTCCACGTGATCCACCGTCTCGCTGATCAGGCTGTTCTTTTCAAGAATCTCTTCCTTCTCCTGTTGTACCTCCTGGGCCAGCTCCACGGCCTCCTGATGCTGCTGTTCTACCGTATCCTTGATATAATGGATACAGTTTTCCTTCCTGTTAAAACCATTATAGATTGCACAAGCCATACTTTCACAGGTATGATATCCACAGCACTCACAGTCGATGTGCCGGGATTTCTCAGTAGTTTTGTGCATTTCTTCAAATATGCTATCCAACTGGGCTGCGCTTGGAGTTTTGTATTCACATTCCTCTGAGCGGTCCGTATACTTTCTCATGTAATCTTCCAGCTTCAGCTTGGAGAACTGCTTATTAAACTTTGCCAGGCGCTGTGCAGGGGTAAGCTTTTTCGCCCAAGCACTCTTTCGCCCCTGCTTCTTGCAGGATTCACGGATTTTCTGCACGTTGTACAAAGCGTCATCTGTCGCAGCCTTCTCAGGTTCAACCGCAGTGCCATACAGACAGCCCATCTCACAGTTCAAAGCATCAACAAACAGTTCCCGGTTCTTGCCACCGGAAATACTATTCTTGTGATCTTCCAGATATTTGTAGATGCGCTTTTCCCCCTCGATCTGCCGAACGTAGACATCCTCACCCAGAAACCAATACACATTTTCCTTCAAACCTCCGGGCATCGGGTAGACAGACCCCAGTCCGTAAGGAGTCTCATCGCTGACCGGGTTCCCCTTGATATGATGCTCTCTCTCATACTTCATGAGATGATCAAAAGTGACATTATAAGAAATGTATCCGCCATTATTGGGATCGTCAATCTCATTTTTCTTTGCAATACAGGGGCTGATAAATGCCAGTTTGTCGGTAATTCCCATCTCCTTCTTAGCGTAGATGGCGGCACACATCATCGGACTCTGTACCGGAAAAAGCTTGTCAAGAAGTTCCGGCAGATATCTCTCAATATATCCCACCACTGCCGGACAGGGCTGGGAAATTCCACCGGTAAAATGATATTTCTCTATGTAATTCAAATAGCCCCAAGTGGTAATATCTGCACCAAAGGAAACACTGATGATCCGGTTTACTCCAAGCTTCTTAAGGCCACCCAGAACACTTTCATACTCATCAATATAGTTAGCCTTGAAGGCAGGCAACACACCTTACCGGATCCACATCAATTCTGGCATAACCATCCTTCACTACAGCAATACATGCTCCGATGCTCTCGCAGGCACGGATGCACTTGTTACAGCCAATACAGTTATCGTTGGTATAAACTAAAATTTCGGACATCGCTGTTCCTTCCCCCTTCAGATCTTTTTCCGTTACGAAGCAAAAATGCATTTAAAATCGCTTCGCGATGGCATTTAGGCTATTACATCATGTTAATACGCACAAAACAGCAAGTGTTTTGTGCTACTCCTGAATAGATACTATTATTATAACATATTCAGATATTATACACAATATTTTTCTAAAAATCAATCCAAAGTTATACATATTACCCAACGTAACAACCTTGTTCCGAGAAAAGCCTCCAAGAGACAGCCACCTAAAATCAATAAAATTACGCCGGCAGCATACAGCAGTCTCCGCAAGAAAGCATTCTTCTGGCGATACCGGTGATATGCCGGCTCGCTCCGCAGCATAAGAAGCAGTGCCAGGAGATAAAGAATACCTTGGGGAAAGAGAGATATCAGAAAAAATAGAAGTCCACGAACCCCAAGGTTCATGAAACAGGCGCACAGATATATTCCTCCTGTAAAACAGATCAAGCACCGCATTAACAAAGGCAGAAGCTTCCTGAGGGAAGTGGCAGCAAGCAGTCCCACCAGCACAAAGAATTTTCCTCTCTCCCACAGGATGTTCCACAAAATAAGCGGTAAATCCTGTCCGCCCTCTGCAAAGGACTTCAAATGATATTCATTCAAAAATCCGTAGGCAGCAAAATATTCGCCGGCAAACAGATAGGCACACAGCATTCCTGCCAGACAAAAACATATCCCTACTGCAATTTCTTTTCGCATATTCGATCCGGAAACCCTTCTAAATTACTTTTCCTTCTAAAATATGTCCTAGCCCTTGATTTTATTACTGTAAGCCATAATTGCGGCAACGGTTTTGCTGTCCTGTATTTTTCCCTCATAAACCATCTGGCACAGTTCTTCCAAGGTATAAATCTCCACATCAATGGATTCCGCGTCATCCAGATGCCTGGTTCCCTTCTCCAGATCCTTGGCCACATAGACATCCACAAACTCATCACAGAAAGCTACTGTAGTGCGAAGCGAAAGCAGATACTCCACATGGGAGCTCTTGTATCCGGTCTCCTCTTCCATCTCCCGGGCCGCACAGATGCCGGTATCCTCCGTAACACTATCCCTGCAGCCAGCCGGAATCTCTAAAGTCTCTCTCTCCAGGGCATTCCGATACTGTCTGACCATGACAATTCTTCCGTCGGGGAGCACCGGCAGGATGGCAGCCGCTCCCATTCTGTGATGTACAAAGTCCCACTCCTCCTGTGTTCCATTGGCAAACTCCATGGTATCCTTGTAAATGTCAAGAATCGCTCCCTTGTACATAAGCTCCCGGTTCAATCGTTTCATTTCTTCCATCTTACTTTTCCTCCATTCTTCCCGGTATAAAATAAAGCTGCCACCAAACGGTATTCCACCGTTTGGACGACAGCCTTCTTGTATCATTCTCTACGGGTAAAAGACCAAGCCCATAATCTAATTGTAGCACAGTGCCTGATCTTAAACAACTTCTATATATATGTATTTTGATTTAAATACTTTTCAAGCCGTTCTCTTTTTATAAGGATGCTTCTTCCATTTCTTAGTACAAAATCCTTTGGATTTTCAACTGATGCTTCATCTTTTTTAGAATTTTCATTCGTTACACATCCTTTTACGCCAGGATATCCGGCTCTGCAGAGAGTATCGAAGCCTGCACTATTGTAGGCAGGCGCAAAGATACGGTTGTTCAGATAAGCTTTATCTGTCGTCAGTTTGTAACTGTTCTGTGGAGATGACGCGTACCGATTGTAGTAACACACAGCACTGATATTTGCCTTCCAGCCGCTCTTGAGTGATGTACCATTGTAGGTTTCGTACGGGACAAACATGAGGGCCTGGCTTGACTGACCCGGAACGCTGGAAATCCCCTGCCAGCGGGAATATAAATACTGATTCGTCCATGTTACGTTTTCCAGTGTAACTCCGTCGCCCCATTGGGAATACAGATCACGGTAGGTTTCTTTTTTGTCCC
>ONEJ01000067.1 GCA_900316805.1 uncultured Lachnospiraceae bacterium | reverse complement strand
TTTGGGGCGACAGTGCTCGCTTTCTTCCTCTAGCGCCCATATTTTGTATTGGCTGCCCAAAATCCCTAAATGAATACATATGTAACGGAAATCATGACAAAATTCATGGGTATATAGCAAAAAATATATCGCTACTACCCATGAACTAAAAAACAAACTTTTCCTGTTTCTCTCAGATTCCCGAGATATTCTTCTCTGTTCCCTTCACATATGAAAATTATATACTTCTCTGTTTCTTTCACATCCGAGATAATATACTTCATAGTTTATTCACTTCTTAGATTATAAACTTCTCAAATCAGCTCCCACCTAGTACACCGAATACTAAGTAATTGCTGTACTAGATAATATAGAACCAGGATTCATCCGGATCCTTCTGGTGCAGCGACTCATCCTCACTGTGATAAACCAGTTCCTGATTCTTGACGCTGACCTTGGTGCCTTTACTGATGGACTTGGTGATGAAGGAATTTCCTCCCACAACAACCCCCTCCTCAATCACGGTCTCGCCGCCGAGAATAGAGGCGCCGGAGTAAATGGTCACGTTATCCTTAATGGTGGGATGACGTCTCACGTCACGCAGCTTCTGTCCGCCCTTGGTGGAAAGGGCACCTAATGTCACGCCCTGATACAGTTTCACATGCTCACCGATGACCGTGGTCTCACCGATTACAATGCCGGTTCCATGGTCGATAAAGAAATATTTGCCGATGGTGGCTCCCGGATGGATATCGATTCCGGTCTTGCTGTGAGCCTGCTCCGTCATCATTCGCGGGATCAGCGGTACATTCAGAAGGAAAAGCTCGTGAGCCAGACGGTAGACGGTAATGGCATAAATACCCGGATAAGAAAAAACGATCTCATCCTTGCTGCGGGCAGCCGGGTCTCCATCGTAAAAGGCCTGCAGATCCGTCTCCAGATATTCTCTCACCTTCGGGATGGATTTCATGAAGCTGACACAGGCATTCTGTGCAAATTCATCCAGCTTCTCATCCTCATCCTCCTCAAATGCCTTGGTATATTTCAGCACCACATTAATCTGCTTGTTGAGATGGAACATGACGTCCTCAATAATGGTGGAAACGGTGTGCTCGATATTGTAAATCTTATGGGTTTTATCCCGGAAAAATCCCGGATAGACAACAGAGAACAACTCATCTAAGATGCTCATAATCTCTGCCTTATCCGGCTGGTTGTAGATGTCCATCTTATCGACCGCACGGCCTTTTCCGTAATCTGACATAATATCGGTCAGAATCGAATTGACTTCACTTTCAATGATATTTTTCATTTCTAATCCTCACTTCTATACATTCGTCCATCTGTTATATGTTTTATCCTATTCCAAGGCATCCTGAACCGTTACCTTTTTCTTAAAATTAATCTGCACCAGCATAATCGCCGCAAACATCAGGACACAGCCCGTCATTTCCCGGCTGTTCAGCTTCTGGTGCAGTATCAGCCATCCCGCCAGCACACTGAACACGGATTCCATGCTCATGAGCAGGGAAGCAACCGTGGGATTCATGCCCCGCTGGGCAATGATCTGCAATGTGTAGGCCACACCGTTGGATAAAACGCCCGCGTATAAAATTGGAAGCCACGCTGCCAGAATCTGCTCCGGCTTCGGCTGCTCCAGAAAAAGCATCGGAAGTGCCGACAAAATTCCGCAGGTAAAGAATTGGATACAGGCCAGTTTCACCCCATCCACCAGAGGTGCAAAATGATCCACCAGAAGGATCTGGAAAGAAAAAGCAAGGGCGCAGAACAATGTCAGCACATCCCCCCGCTCCATCACAAAGCTGCCATCCGTCATGCACAGAAAATACAGCCCCGGGACTGCGATCCCAACCGCCGTCCAGATCTGCCATCCTGTCTTTTTACGAAGAAAAATCCCAAGCACCGGCACCAGCACAATATACATAGCTGTCACAAAGCCGGATTTGCCCACTGTGGTATACTGGATGCCAATCTGCTGTAAATTTGATGCAATACATAAAAGCAGACCGCACAGGATTCCTCCCAGAAAAAGCAGCCGCAGATTGGTTTTCTCTGTGCTCTCCTCCTTATTCTTTTTCCGTTCCCGGAATGCAATAAAGGGCAACAGAACCACGCCGCCGATGATGGAACGCACCGCCGTAAAGGTAAATGGCCCCACGTAATCCATCCCCACACTCTGCGCCACAAATGCGAACCCCCAGATTGCCGCTGTCAGCAAAAGCAGCAGTGAATGGCGCATCACAAGACGATTCATGATTACTGTCCCTTCTTATCCGCGATCAGCGGCTTGATGGCATTGTAGATCTCGGAAGCTTTCTTGCTGTCCTTAAATTCCTTGGCGAGAGCGTTGTTAATCCCCAGCTTTGTCTTGTACTGCTGGATATATTTCACAACGATTTCTACCACTGCCTCATCGGATACCACCTTCTCCACCTGTACCCGTAAATCGTTTTTCTCTTTCTCCTCGTCCCTGCCGGAGAGATCCACGATCAGGGATACGTTGATCTTACGTTTTTTCCAATAATTCACCAGACTGGAATAGCCCTGATCCTTGGTAACGATATAATAAGAACTTTCTTTCCCTTCGTTATCCCGTATCAGATAGCCCAGATAAGTTGCCAGCTGGAAATCCAGCGCATTCTTCGTTCCCACATCCACTTTCTGGTAAGAAATCTTCGCCTGGGACTCGTTCAGCCGTCTGTGAAGCCCGAAAGTGAGACTGTCTGCATTTTCACTGTAGAAAATGATAAGCACATCATTTTCATCCAGAGAAGTGATCCCGTCCAGGCCATGAGACTTGACATTCTCGTAATCTACTAAATAATAATTCATTGTTTTCCTCTTCTATCATATATCGTTTTCGTGACATCCATTATAGCCTATCGGAAACACAGATTCAAGGGGCATGCGCTTCCTAGACTTTTTCCTGCGTATTCAGCTCCTTTAAGAAGCCGCCCTTCTTTAATCGCAAAACTTTTGAATAGTCACAATGTATTTCCTCTGCAACACGAAGGCCAAATGTTTCAAAGTAAAAATATAAATCCTTGACCACAAAGGTTTTATAAGGTTTTGGTTCTAATACTTCAATTGAGAAAAATATATAACATCCAGTAAATCGTAAAATCCCGACATTGCTTTATAGAATAATTTTGAATTCATAATTTTCCCCCAATAAACCTAATGGTCAAACGCTCCCGGAGTTTTTTGGGAGTTTGACTTTCAGGCTTTTTAAATATTCCTTTCTTTCCGAAGGAATTCTTCTGCTCTCTACCGCCTTTTGGATTGATTTGTTATGTGTCCATGGTTCCAATACCTGATTTTGTATATAGGGAAGTGTCGTATCGTATTGCTTTACCAACGCAATGCTAAAATACCATGCCACTGCCATTTTTACATAGTATTCCTCAGATTTCACCTCCGCCACAAGGCGCAGCATATCCGCCTCAAAGGCATCCTCCAGATAAAAGCCTAATAAGGTCACAATCCCAAAACGAATGGTATACACATGATCGCTTTGCAGCCATTTTTTCACCCTTTCATAAACATAAGGCAGATGTTCCTTAAAGATTTTAGGAGAAAGCATATCAGAGGTTGCCCAATTATCCACATAGGGCAAAAATCGTTCCAGTTCTGTTAAAAACACTTCGATATCCTTTGGGTAAAGCAGTGTTAAAAGTACTCCATGCAGATTATTTTCCTCATAGTAGGTATGCGGCAGCTCCTGCAAAAAAGCTTTTGCCTCCGGTAGCTTTGCCACTTCCCCGGCATAACTTCGAAGTGCGGGAGTGCGGACACCAATAATCTTCTCCACAGGAATCTCCGGTATCAGTTTTGCATGAAAGGCCCGGTAGTTCTCATCTTTTAATGCAAATAATCCTTCTGTAATATTGTTTGCCATAACAGTCTCCATTTTCATTTCTGTTCAAAAATGCTATTTCAATGAGTTTCACGCCACGATTTTCACTCCACAATTTTGTAGCCGGATTGTTCGAGAATATCCATTGCTTTTTCAAAAACATCTTCTTTTATCAACACATAGTCTGTGTTATAGGTTGATATTGCAAAAACTGAAATACTGTTTTCCGCCAAAATCCCTGTGATTTCAGATAATATGATATGAGGGTCAAAAGGTATTTTGCCCTCCGTATATTTCAATCTCTTTAGATTCAGACAGTTTACACATTATGCCTGCGCATACAGGCATGCTCTATCGCAATACTCACATTATAACATATTGTGAATGGAATGTTTGAACGGATTAAAGGTAGTCGCCGACCCGGAGGACTTCATGCGGCGTATCGAGAACATGGTGCAAGAGCTTGTGAAAACCCATCACTGTTCTAACCGGGACTGCGCCTTTGTCATGTGAAAAAGCTCTACTCCCCGAAATTCTGGCAACTCTACGCTCCCCTATTCAAAAAGATGTGCTATAATTTTATCATCATAAAGAAAGGCCCCCCTTAAAGGGGGATTGCCTTTCTTCTACTGTTCCAGAAGATATGCCCGAAGCTGTTCTTCCCGATACCGGTCATAATCATTTGCCGGTCCCATCCGAAGCATTCCATCCTGGGTGCCAAGAAGCAGGTTTGCGTCTTTCAGGTAAGACTCCATTTTCGTAACCCAAAGATGAAAAGCATCTTCGTCCAGGGTTCCATCTTCAAAGGAAAACTCTGCTTCATCCACGATATAAGTTGCCAGAGTCAGTCCCAGCTGCTCTCCAAATTCATATACCCGGTAGCTGCAGTTACCGGAAGGCCCACTTTTCTCTAGATGTAACTCCATGATATAATCTTTTCCCTCCATGGGAACCAGATAAATATTGTTCTCCCCTGCCGATGGGGAGGAGACTTCGATGCTGTAGGGATCGTTGGCGGGATAACCGCTGTACACAAGAACGATGCCTTCGTCACTACCATTGACAGTTCCTGTATAAACCTCAACCTTATCCATTTGTATCTCACCGGATCCATCCACATCATGATTCAGGCAGGCTTCATATGTTTCCTGCAGTGTCATCCCCTTTAGGGGAAGCTGTAATTGTTCCGGTGTTGTCCCGTTTTCTTCTGTGAGAATGAAGTGTTCGGTTCCAGCCACTTCCGACTCCGTTGCTTCTGTTACGGTTTCTCCGATGTCTGCCCTCCTGTTCTTCTGGACGGTGCAGGTGCTGACTGTCCCAAGCAGTACCCCAAACACTGCAATCGCGCAGACCGACAGTAAAATCCGCGGTTTCTTTGCAATCCATGCAATTCTCTGTTTCAGGTTTTTCTTCCCGCTGGTCATGGTGGTAGCGATAGAGAGATATTCCTTCGGAGTCTCTTTGGTCTGAATAAGCCCCAGCAGTGTCCTTCCATATTCCAGGCGTTCCTCATCTCCCAGAAGCCGGATTGCCTCTTCGTCACAGGAAAGCTCACAGTCCTGCTTACACAGGCGCAGGGAAATCCACACCAAAGGATGCCACCAGTAGCAAATCAGGCACAGCCCCCGAACCACCGACCACAACCGGTCTCCCTGCCTGTAATGGGAATATTCATGCGCCAGCACATGCCGCAGTTTTTCCTCACTGGCGGTACAATCCTCTGTTACATATATTGCTTTCCCGTAAAGGCATGGGGACGGAATTCCCTCCACTGTATACACCGGCAGCCCCTTCACGAAGGGCAATTCCCCCGAAAGCCTGTTTCTGTGCCGGATAAAATATCTGCGAAGCTTCAAGTTGTAGACGCCCCAGATGACAGTGCACACACCAGAGCCCAGCAGTGCCAGAACCAGAAGAATTCTTTCAACATTACTTCTCGAAAAGCCGGTAGTCATTGTTTTCGGTGCCACCGCTGGTGTCTGCTCTGCCGAATCAACAGACGGTGCTTCCGGTTCTGTTAAGAGATGACCGGTTTCCTCCTGCTTCACATCCGCTGCCGGTTCCTCATCCTTGACATCAAATGTTTCCAACCAGTCTGCGGGAACAACTGATACGGTGCTTTCCATCCATGGCACCGGGAAAATAAGCAGCTTTACTGCCACCAGAAACCACAGGCCGTACTGCAGCCGCATACTGATATGATTTCTGCAGAAGAACCGAAGGACAATTACCAATAACATCAGGATTGACGTGGAAATCAGTAAATTAATCATGTTTCCTGCCCTCCTCCAATATCTCGTAAAGCTCGTCCAAATCCTCCTTCGTCAGTGCCTTCTGCTGAACCATTGCGTTCAGCATGAGCCCCATTTTCCCGTGAAATACCTTGTCCAGAAATTCCTCCGACTCCCGCAGCTGGGCATCTTCTTTTTTCAGGTCGGGATAATACAGCTTCGCCCGTCCACCATCTTCATAGTGGAGAGCCCCCCTCTCCTCCAGCCGTTTCAAAAAGGACATGACCGTATGCTTCGTCCATCCGGTCACATCCCAAAGTGCCTTCGTGATCTCGGTCATTGTCCGTGGGGACTTCTCCCAAAGAACCTCCATAACTTTCCATTCGGAATCTGATATGTTTCCCCTCATGAGTGCAACCTCCTTTCTATAGGTAAGCAAATGATTACCTTTTATCTAAAGAAAGCATACACCCTGGGGTAAGTAATTGTCAACCATTATTTTTCATTCTTTATTATATGATATGAGGGTCAAAAGGTATTTTGACCCTTGTATCATTATATTATCTTGACGAACCGCTTCCTTCATTCCCCAATATCTCTCTTCCTACCGAATTCTCCAGCAATCTTCCCCCATAACACAAGATTCTATTCAACTTCAAAATCCAATTCGCAGTAGGCATATCCTGCAGTATTCTTTCCATACTTGATCCTATAACTTCCCAGCTCCAATGGAGGATTCTCGCCTGTCAAATCCACCGGATAAATAAAAAACGAACACAGCTTTTGCTCCTGTTCCTCATCAGTCTCATAAGTATAGTCGCTGAGCAGAATCTCCTCCCCTTTATCAACCTTATAGAGTTGGAAAGAAGGATTAACTTTCAGCGGCTGATCTGTCCAATTCGACACTCTGATTACAAGAGAATGATCTGTTACCGAAGTATACTGAATTCCGCACACAACCTTTCCATCCAAAGAATAATCTTCATTTTCATAAAAAGCTTTAAACCAGTCCTGTCCATATAAAATTGAAAAAACCCAGCCTTCCTCCTTCTCATCCGAATAAAAATACTTCATATACGGGGTCTTCATTTTTACTGTTCCATCATCTTTTTCACGAAAAGAAAGGATCACATAGGTATCCGGATATCCGGCAAGAGGAATCATCATATCATAGCCATTCTTATCGTCCTTGCGTGGTGTGATCTCATACTTGTATTTCATAAAATCTTCGATCCTCATGTCCTTCTCTTTCAGCCTGATCTGCAAAAGTTGTTCATAAGTAATCTCTTCGTTGCTATCACACGGGAAACTAATATAATATCCTTTCGACGGAATCTCTTCTACGGAATCAATAGAATATGTCAGTCCATATCGTTCGACACCGGAAGATTGATTGTAGAGTTCGAACCCTGTTCCCAGCAGTTCTGCATTGACAGCCTCGTAGGACATCCCATTAATCTGTTCCACAGACATCTGCTGTTCTTCCGTCAGAAACTCCTTTTGTTCCTCTGTCAGGGAATCATATAATTGTGCCCCCATAACCTCCTGTGAATTCTCCTTGTTTGCCAACTGTGTCTCCGTTTCCGTTTCCGTCTTGGCCGAAGCGCATCCGACCAACGTCAGCACAATCAGACAAACGATTCCAACTCCTCTACCTCTTTTTTTCATTTTCCCCCTTCTCTTTTCATTCATAGCTTTTAAATCTAATTTTTAAACACCGCTATACTATTTTACCTCTCGCAGTCTCAAAACAATAAGCGTATTCAAATTACAGCCTTAGTATATCACGTTCTCTTTCATCGTCAATATTGACTCGTATACTTTTCAATTGCAAAAATATTTTTGGGGTAAACAAGGAACGGTGTCATACTGAAAATTAAACAGTTTTCGGCAGATCTTTATGATCGTGTTGCTGCATTTTTTTAGATTGTTGGTGATCCAACCAGATGTAAGATTATTTCTGTATTAACAGATAACGAGATATGTGTTGGTGATATTTCATATGTATTATCTATGACAAAATCATCGATCTCGCATCAGTTGAGTAAGATGAAGAAAGAATGAATTCACTGGAACACGATGATAAGAAAAGTCATTTACCACTGCTTGGAGTAGGTCCATTATATATTCCTCTTCATTCTCATCAACGATTTGAAATCCTATTTTTTTATACATTATCGATGCATAATTTCTCTTTTGTACGGATTGCAAAAGATTTAGATGGATTTAAAATCATTCAAATATCAGACTTACATAATGCAAGTTTTGGCAAAGACAATCATAGATTACTCGAGTTAATAGAAAAGCAGAATCCAGATCCGTCCTGTGCGGACATTTTCCATCCATTCCTTTTTCATAAATGCGATCATTTGCCAATCACCTCCAAGAATAAGTCTTCCAGCGTCGGCTCCATCCGCTGGATGCGAACCGGTGGGATGTCGTGGTCTGCCAGAAAATGTAGCAGAGCCGGTAAGCGTTCCGGGTTCACAAGCTTCAGGCAGCTGTTTCCAATGGTCTCCATATCCGGAAATGCCTTAAGAATCTGCGCCACAGCTTCACTGCTTATTTTCTCATATACATGTATTGGAAGACGGTTCTATTCGTGCCATCAATTTCTTATATTCCGGATTGTCCTTCATCCCAGCAAACGCCGGATTGGCAAGTGCCTGTTCCTGCTGTTCCTGCTCCTCCTGCATCCTATATACAACTGCTGCCTGAAAATAAAACTGTGCCGCCACGTTTGGATGAAGCGTCTCCAGCTGATAGGCTTCCATCACTGCCAAAACCCGTGCAATCGTCTGTTCACACCGGGCCGGTTCCTGTGCATGCATGGAAAGAAAGGTGGTTTCTGCCGGACCCCAAGTTCCTCACAGTTCTTCGAAATATGTATGCAGTACCGCTCTGCCTCCTCCAGCATTGAAACTCCCAGCTCTTTTTCCGGTGCAAGCATAAAATGATTCAGAAACAAAACCGCAATCTGTAATAATACGGCGAATCTGTTCCTTGGACAACTGGGGCTCGTACCCGATCAACGCATCCACGGTCACATCAAAAAAAGACGCCAGAAGGGGCAAAAGCATAATATCCGGCGTACTTTTTCCG
>ONEJ01000081.1 GCA_900316805.1 uncultured Lachnospiraceae bacterium | reverse complement strand
AGCCGAAATGCGATACCTGACAAATCTACGCAATTTGTGCGAAATGTTCCGCTATCCATCTCCGGAGAATCCAGGCGGCAGGCGGGGGCTGCGGGAAAATCCATGTGGGAAGTTTTTGTTACTTATTATTCGATGTACAAGTTCCGGCGGTACTGCAGCGGTGACATTCCAAAGCTTTTCTTAAAAGTACGGATAAAATAGCTTACATTGGGAAAGCCGCACTGCATGGCAACCTCCGTTACCGCAAGGGCGGTGGTTTCCAGCAGATGTCTTGCATGGGTCAGCCGCAGATAATTCACATACTGGGTCAGACTCAGATGAAAATGCTCCCTGAAATAACGGGATATGTATTTTTCGGAAAGATGAAAACCGACGGACAGTTCCTCCAGAGAAAGCCGTCTGCTATAATTCTGCTGGAGATAGGAAAGCAGCTCTTTCTGCATGTTTTGGGCATTGCCCATATCCGTATGTTTTACCAATCCATTTTCCACAAGTAACTGCACAAACTGCAGTAATAGAATCCGTGTACCAATCTGATCGCTGCATTCGTTACTTTCATGCTTTGTAATCAGCTGTTCCAGCAGCTCACACAAAGAATCCCTAAGCCTCCCCTGTGGAATCTCTGCGTTGAATACCATACTCTGTCTCCTAAGAGGCGCCATCAGTTCCCTCTCAAAAGCATCCTCCGTTTGAAATGATATGAATTCCAATGGAAACAGCAGTGTGAAGTAATCCACAGGCACCACCTCCGATCCCATCAGATGGAGCTGACCGGGATTCACCAGAAAAATCGAGCGATCCTCTGCCGTATATTCCTGTCCATCAATCATAATAGTCAAAGGAGCCTTTCGCACATAGATAATTTCCATTTCTTCATGCCAATGGATTGGAATCTGAAAAGCCTGGGTTGGCTTGCAGATATGGTATAACGTAAATGGAAAATCCTTTGTCCCGTGGGGTCGGTTCTCTTTTAATTCCAAGTACATAATGTGCCTCCTTCTATTGCTCATGATACCAGTGTGTCATACGTCAGGATTTTTTCTTCCAACAGAGCCGCTTCTAACTCTTTCCTTTGCAGAACTATTATAGCATAATAGATGTAAAGTAGAAATAGTGCAATTTTATGTAGAAATACTGCAAGATTTTCGAACAAAATGGGAGTAAAATGAAAAATAATCACAATATGGAGAGATAAGAACTATGGGAAATAACAGAAAAAATCTGACACAGCTATTTATACCGATCTGTCTGGAGACCCTGCTGTACATGCTGGCAGGCATGGTGGATACTCTGATGCTGTCCTCGGTCAGTGATCAGGCAGTAGGCGCCGTGGGCACAGCCAACACCTATATCGGTATTTTTATCATCATGTTTTCCATCATTTCATCGGGAATGGTGGCGGTTATGACACAGAATATCGGTGCCGGAAGACCCGGAGTTGCTTTTCAGGCGAGACAGCTGGGGCTGGCCTTCAATGCTGTATTAGGCATTGTCATGAGCTTCTTCCTGTTTTTCTGTTCCGGCCCCATTCTTTCCGTTGTGGGCATTGCCGAGGCACTGCGCGCACCGGCAGAAACCTATCTGAAAATTGTGGGCGGCGGCTGTATTTTAAACGCGCTGATTCCTATTTTTTCCAGCTATATGCGGGCATTCGGCTTTAGTAAGGAGCCCCTGTATGCAACTGTAATCGGAAATGTGGTCAATTTAATTTTAAATGCCTTTTTCCTGTTTTCCCTGCACATGGGTGTAAAGGGTGTTGCCATTGCAACCGTCATTTCCCGGGTAATCAATCTCGTAATTGTAGCTGTTATGGCAGCAGCACTGGTAAAGGCAAAACAGAATCCGGAAAGAATCTCCAACCGTTCTGTAATCATCCAGATTATTAAGGTCGGATTTCCCTCTGCCTGTGAAACGGCACTGTACAACATCGCCATGACCCTTGTGATCCGGTTCTTAAACCAGATGGACACCCAGGGACTGAATGTTACGGCACGCTCCTATGCCGTACAGATCACCAACTTCTCCTACTGCGTTGGTGCAGCCCTGGCACAGGCCAATGCCATCCTGACGGGCTGGCGGATTGGTGCCAAAGAATACGAAGCCTGCGACCGGGGAACAAACAAGGCAGCGGTCATCGGAATCATCACTGCTGCCGGCATGGCAACGGTAATCGCCCTGTGCAACGGCTGGATCATGAAGCTCTTTACCGATGACCCGCTGATGATCTCTCTGGTCGGCAAACTTCTTTTTATGGACATTGCTTTGGAAATAGGCAGAGTTTCTAATCTGGTCTACGGAAACGCTCTGAAGACCAGCGGAGATGCGGTATTCCCGGTTGTTATCGGAGCCATTTTCATGTTCCTTTTCGCAGCGGGAGGGACCTGGCTCTTCGGCGTAAAGCTGGGACTTCTGGCTGTGGGCTCCTATATCGGCCTCGCCAGCGATGAGTGTGTCCGGGCTGTGGGAATGTTCCTGCGGTGGCGCAGTGGGAAGTGGAAAGAAAAAAGGTTGATTGAGGAGGACTAAAATTCCTTATGGAGGGTCAAGATGGCGAAAATTGTTCGGATGAGAAAAACTTTCCAAAAAGTGGATAACTCCCGCAGAAATGCAGGTGGGGAAGAACGCAGTTATATGGTTTCGTAGATCCACAAATCCAGCCGCAGTTCTTCCAGCAAATTCTCCTGGTAAGCTGCCAGCCGTTTTTTCTTCACTACCTCTGCAGTTTCTGCTAACAGGGGATTTTGAATATTCCCTAATTTCAAAATCCCTGTATCTCCAATCGTTTCCCCAGAAATACTGCGCTCATAATCCTCCGGCGACATTCTCCAGATATAAATCCGGCTTCCGAATTTCTGCCAGAGACGATCTGCAATCCCAATTCCATCCGGATCAATGTCTCCGCTGTAATAGATCTCGGCTCCACTGTCTAAAATCAGGGGAATCAGTTCCAGCGCCACCGCCCGTAGCTGACCGGAGGTACACAGAAGTGTAAACTGCTCCTGTTCGCTTCCTCGTTCAGCTTCACGGAGTTTTTCCACAAGATAGATGAAAACCATCTCATTTTCCACAATATATACACGCGATCCTGCCGCAGCAGCCCCCTGAATTCCACGCATATTCTCCATCGTGATCACATAAGGTTCTCTCCTCTGACAGAAGGCCTCATAGGCCGGATGCCACCCTTCCTTTGTCCGAAGTCTTAGTCCGTAGGCATGAACCATGGAGGAAATATTATCCGGTACGATTCCATTTCCCATCAGTACTTCCCGCCACTGGTGGGCGTTCTGGGGCACTGGTGTATTCTCCCCGAAACATATTCCGTGTAAAAGAAGCTGCCCGGCGGTTGAGCCCCTGTCAAAGTAATGGGGATTTCCGGAAATATCAGCCGCAAATACCGCCAGAGGGATTTCTGTCTTCTCCTCTTTTAAGGCGCAAAGCCTCACAAGAGCATTTCCCACATGCTCCGCCAGTTCCCGGGTCTGCTGCTCATCCTTCCCATACTCCCGGATCAAAAGCTGATAACCATACTTTTTCTCTTCTTCCATGGCCAGGAACCATCGAAATGCCAAGGATTCCTCATCGTTATCCTTTTGGAACCCAGCTCTCAGATTCTCCAGAAATTCCTGCTTTTTTCTCTGTTCTTCCTGTCTCTGTCCCTGATTGGTAGAAAGTGTTTCTCCAAAATATGCCTCCAATACCGCCTTCATGTCCACGGGCGCAAACCTTGTCCTCTGCAACCCCTGTTCAAAATCTGCAAAAGAAAAACGGATTTCTTTTTCATAGAAATTCTTTCCTACAATCCCACCAAGGGCACGGCGTTCCTCATCCGAAGTATCCTTCAGGGTAATACGGCCTGCCACTTTTCCATAGGATTTCCATTTCTTACGAAGTTCTGCCATGCATCGGCTGTATGCTCTCTGACTTTTTAAATACTGGGCACATTCCCGATTATTGTTCATCTAAAATCCTTTCATGTCCGTTCCACGTATAACGGATCACGGAAACCGTCTGGGAATTCAAGGGACGAAGCAGCTCTGCAATCCGCAGATTCTTAACTGTGGTAAAACAGCCCCACAGAGCCTGGGAATTCATAATATAATCAAAGTCCAGCTTATGAACCAGCTCAAACATACTGCTGATATTCTTGTCATCCACACCGGCAAAGGCCTCATCCAATGCGATCATCCGGGGATGATCCTCATTTTCCGCCTTTTGGTACTGGGCATTCACAGCGGCAAACAGTGGCACATACATAGCCATCGCCTTTTCTCCACCACTAAACCGATTGAAAGCGGCATTGGTCAGCGGCTTTTTAGGCTCCTCACCTTTCTTGAAAAACATCTGGAACTCAAACCATTTGCGGTAATCCAGTGCATCTCTCACCAGCTCCATATAATTGATGACGCTGCCATCTTCCTCCAGCTTTGCCTTCTCCATGCGGATTCTGCTTCTGAAATGGGAGGCCACCTTTTCAATATCCTCCATGGTAAGAAGTGCCTTGTCCCGAAGCAAAATCTGCTCCAGCTCCACCGTATCCAGTTCTGCGTCATTTTCTGCTTTCTTGGGTTTCCACTCCAGAGAAAACTTAAGTCCCATGGAGGTATCCATGGCCTTCATGAGCTTCGACATATCTGCTACCCATTTCCGGCTCTCGGCAATCCGGTCTGTCAGCTGCTGGCTGATAGTCTGGGATAAAATGTCCTCAAACAGCTCTCGATCTCTCTCCTGAATCAACAGCTCGGTTTCCTCGATGGCGGTCTTTAAGATATTATAAAATTCTTCCAAATAAACTTTCTTGCCATTCCATACGGACATTACCCGCACTCGCTTACGGATCACACCGGAGATTTCTCGGGCTTCCACTTCTCCATCCGCGGCATCAAAACAATCTTCCAGAGCCGTTCCATAATTTGCAAGACTTCCATTGTGCTTCTGGTAAACCTGATACAGAGACTGCAGCAGATCCTCAGGTCCTCTGTCCTTATCTCCCTCCCGGATCATGCCAACGGCCTTCTTCGCACAATCAACAAGACTCTTGTCCTCCCTTTCAAAAACAAGATTTAAGAACAATTCCTCCTCGAAATATTTCTTCAGATAGGTTTCCTCTGTAATTGCGTGACTCAGCTTCTCTTTCAGCCTAGGCTCATCCTCCAGTAACCTGCGGGTCTGATCTGCCAAAACCGCCAGTGTCTTGTCCAGATCATTATACTCCTTCTCCAGCTGCTTTAGTGCTTCCCGCAGTTCCTTTAGCCGGTTTGCCTTCTCCACAATATCCGGCCGGTTCAAATAATCCTCGATCTGCCGGATCTGAATTTCACAAGACTTTATCTTCGTTGTATATTGTCGTTTCTCCGCAAAAGCCTCGTCCATGGCCTGCTCCAGATCCTCGATCTGCTCTTCCTTATTTTTTGTGTTGCTGCGCTCAGAGTCCAAAATAATCAAAAGCTTACTGATCTCCTGCCAGCTTCCCCGGTACGCATCAATAGTCTCCATGACCTCCCCATATTCCGCAGATGTCCTGCCATAAGGAAATGGCTTGCAAAGCTTCAGCATGGTCTGATACTGTTCATTCTTCCTTTGGAAAAGGTCTCTCTCCTTTGCTTCTGCCTTTACGTATCCCTGCTCCAGCATCTGCAATTCCAAAGAGCATTGCTTCTCTTTCTCCAACGCACCATTGATTGCCCCAAAGCCCGGCAGATTCCGATACTCCTCCTGCAGTGTTTCCCGCCTCTCCTGATCCTTTTGTATCTCCTGTATCAACTGGCCAATGAGTTCTTTTTGCTGACAGATCTGCTCCTTCAATGTCTTTATTCTTTGTTCCTTCCGGTGTTTTCTTGCCAGTAACCCCACAAACTCAGCTTCCCCGGCTTTATCCGCTTTACCTGCCAGAATTCCCTGGACAAAACAGCCGTCTTTCCCGAGATAGATGCCGTTTCCACCACTCTGACTCTCATAGATATTGGACAGAATCCGACGGACTGCTGCCTTTAAATCATCCCCCAGCTCTTCACTTACCGTCAGCCCGGAAAAATCGGAATTTCCTTTCTCCTTCACATAAATCACGGAATCCAGAAATTGTGGGCAGCATTCCTGAATCCTGTCCAGATCTTTCTCTGATACTACCAGTGCATCCAATAGTCCCATGCGCTGCAACTGAGCCTCCAGTCTTGCACAGGCTGCTGTCTCCAATTGCTCTGAAAACTCAACTGTCTTATAGAAGGGAACCGCCGTGATGCCTGCTGCCTCCAGTGCCATTCTGGATTCTTTCGTTACCTCATCTCTTTCCGGTTCTAATTCTTCCTGATGTTCGACCGCAGACAGTTCCTGCTCCAGATCTATCAGTGTCTGCTCTTGTAATCGGCGTTCATGTTCTCTGTCATTTTTCTGATCCGTCAGGCTCTGCCGCTGTCTCTCATATTCCTTTCGCAGAATTTCCTGAATGGCCAGGGCATCCTCGACGGCCTGATACTGCCGAATCCTTTCTTCTGCTTCTTGTAATACTGCCTCCTGTGGATGCCACTCCTCCGACTGCCTGCTGCCGTCATACAGATCCGTGACCCATTGATCCACAGATTCCAGTACCTGTTCCTGGGCTGCTTCCAGCTCCTGTTCCTTATGAATCTTCTGTTTCTTTATCTGCTCCAGCTGCGCAGAAGCCTCATCATACTGCTTTCCAAGTTCCTCATACTTAAGGATTGCATGACGGCACTCATCTACCAGTCTTCTAAGCATCTCAAGACTTTTCGCAATCTCTTCCGTCTGCCCGATCTGTTCGGTACCAATCATCCGGATTGCCTGCTGATGCTGATCCCACTGAAGAATTTCCTGCTGTTCTTCCAGTTCCTCCTTTTTCTCCAAAAGCTCCTGCTGTCTCATTTCCAGACGACTTTGAATTTCCTTAAGTTTCTCCTTGTTTTCCCTGATCTGCTCCTTGCAGGATTCAATTTTATTCTCCCACTTCCGCGCATGCTCCTGTGCCTCTGTCCGATCTGCCTTTGTCTGCTCCAGCTTGTGGTCCATTTCCTCCAAATCCGTATCCATTAGACCGCTCATTTCTGTCTCTGCCAGCTTCTTCTGCTCCTGGATTTCCTGCATGCGAAGAGTCTTTTCCCGGGTCTCCTCTTCCATCCTCTGCTTCTTTACTTCCTGAAGATCCAGCTGTTCCTTAGCCTCATCCGCTTCTTTCTTTTTCGCAAGATACCCTAACGCCTTTTTCCCAAGCATGTACTGGTTGTAACGCATATACTCATTTCGGATGATCTTCACATCGCCAAAGGCCCGGTTTAACATTTCAAGGCTGTCCTGAATCTCATCCATTTTCTCCATGGCATCTACCATAGCCCGCAGATCCTCATCTGTCAGCGTCTGCAGAGAATCATTTAAGATCTCATATACCTTCGTGGGCTTGAATTCTTTGGATAATTTCGGTGCCCGCACCTTCACCAGAAGCTTGATAAACTGCTCATACTGTTCTTCCTTGCGGAATCCGAAAAGATACTGGTTTACATGCTTTTTGTATTCACTCTGGCTGTCCGTAAAATAATTGTCTTCTCCCAGTACCGCCCTTAATTCTCTCTTATCATAGGGAATCCTTGTGGAACCCACTTCCTTATACAGCCACAGATCCCGTCCGATCCTTCGCCCGTCCAGAATGATAAAGCCCCAAAAATCCATGGGCTTTCCCCGCTTAGCCCGCTGTCCGATTCCGATGGTACGGTATTCCCCTGTCTCTTCCTTCTTGAATTCAAGAAAAAGATAGCCGGTAGCTTCATCCCTTCCCTCTTCCCCGAGGAAATAGTATTCCATCCTCCGGTCACTGGAGCCAAAGGGATCCAGACGGCTCGGCGTCCGGTCTCCGTCCAGAACAAAGGGAATAAAACTCTGGGTGGTAATGGATTTTCCGGAACCGTTCTGTCCCCGAAGCAGCAGTTTTCCATCGGCAAATTCAAAGTCTTCCTCATCATATAACCAGAAATTTACGAACCCGATGCGGTTCATTTTATAGCGGTTGCTCATCTTTTCTCTCCTTCAAAATCTTCCGGGTAAAAGCCGCTCAAACGGCCAACAGCAGGCAATACAATAATTCTATCTTCTTCACAGCGGACCATCATCCAGTTTTTCATATAGGCAAAAACCGTTTCCAAAAGCTTTTTCTCATCCATCTCCCGGAATTCCTTGCTCCAGGCGCTGTTCCATTTCTTCCGGACGGCAAGCACCTGTTTCGCAAACTGTTCCCTTGTCATGGAGATACACTCATTTTCTTTTCTCTTTACTTTTCCTCTGGCAATACTACTCTGTATTTTTCCGCAAATCAAAAGAACCGCCTCCGGCAGCATGGCATCTCTCGGATGCACTGCCCCGTAGCAGTCATCCTCCTCCAGGGTGAAAAATGCTGCGTTTTTATACACATCCAGATTTCCCCCCAGATTATCATCCAAATTTCTGGCAATGCGCTGTCTTTGATTCTTGAGGTAAAGGGCATCCGGATCGTCGTTGACCGCCCAGTAAAAAGCCGGACATACAGCCAGCTGACGATAGACACGATTTACCCTCACACTTCCTCTGTCCTCGTCAAATTCCTCAAAATCAGCCTTCTCAAAATCCTCCCAGGATTCATATCCTGAGATATCTGTGGGAAAGCTGGTGGCAAAATATTTGGAATATCCTGTATTTTCATACAAGACCTCCTGCCCCGCTTCTGCTGAAAAACCTTCACTGCTTCCCTCGTAGACCCTGAGCATCGAAAGCCGCTCCATGTACTGTAAGACCCGGACCAGGGATTTTCGCTGAGTAAAAGAAGTCCAGTCGATTTCCATATATGCTTTCAGCTGGGTCTCCACATAATCGATCAGCTCCGACAAAAGAAACTGCTCCTGATCCTCTTTATCCTCCAAATACATCAGCACCACACACAAAATGCAATAATCTCTGATATCCGTAAACTCTTCTATTCCCATAAAAGGCTCTGCATGAGCCGGACGTTTCTCCAGCTTTAACAGATTTTCCGTGTGTACCAGTTTCCATCCCAGCTGCTCCCTGACAAATTTCTGGAAATTGGGAATATCTCGTTTTACCTTATAAAAGGTTTCCTTGTCGGTATCTCTACAGATCCAGAATTTTTCAATTAATGTTCTGACCTCGTTCATCCCTTAAACTCCATAATATATGACGGCATCTTCAAATCCCCGTCTTCACATTTCAGCACGCAGGATCCCTCTCCCCGAATCAGCCGGTACTCCTGTCCATACTCCGTTCTTCCCATCTTTTCAGAATTCATATTTGCCTGGGCGATCCACTGCAAAAAGATGGTTCTTGTAGCTTCGGAAATCACTCCCTCAATTTCTGAAAAAACGATTTGACCATCCTTAATATACTGCAATACAATCTCTCTCTGCTGCTCCGCTCTTTTCAAGTAACTCTGCCTTTGAAGCATCTTTTCCAGAGACTTGTCCGTAAAGCCCCGTCTGTCCTTTTTCTCCCGGTAATTTCTGGTGTGAGGCTTTAACTGAATCTCATCAGGAACTTCCTCGTATACACTTTGATTAATATTGTCCTCTTCTCTTGGCTCATGAATCTTAAAATGCTCGATTTTCTGTATGCCAAAAACATGAGCCGACAATCTATGCGCCTCATCCAAATTCTCACATTTTAAAAATAGTTCCAGGAATTTTCGATAATCATCCTTCCTGCTGATACCCCAATTCTGAATCTGTACGATCAGAGCTGCATTCCTGATAATGCTCCGGATGACATCGTTGGTGATCTTCAGAACCTTTTTACATTCACATTCATGTTCTGTCGTGTCCAAAAACCAGCTTTTGAGAGATGTCCACTTTCCCATGACATTTTCCCGAATGCTTGGTTCTGCATTTCCATGAATCTCCAAAAGAGCATGAGGAATATCCAGTTCACTTTGTACAACCTTCTCCAAAACCGTATCTTCCATCACCGGAATGAATTTCACAAGGATCTGTTCAATCCTCTTGGAATGATGCTGCAGTTCCTGTACAAAATCCGTCAGATACTTTATAAACTTGTCCTTGTGAATCACAAACTCCACAGACTTCATCAAATGATCTGTTTTTCCAGAATAGAAGTCCCGCAGGTAGTCCTGATAATTCTGGTTCAGCCGCTTAAAATCCTCCTGCAGCAGGCTCCACCATTCGTTGACTTCTTTTAGACTTGCATGCTCCATCAGCGGGGCATCCGAAAGACTTTTCTCCAGACGAACAAAAAAATTCGTAGACAAATTACCCGATTCAATAAAAATATTTTCCAGCCTTACGGTCAGACGCTCAATCTCTACCGCATACTCGGACATGGTATACCGATACTGCTTATTCTTGTAATCGGCAATGGTGTACACCCGTCCCGGGTCCTGAATAGGCGTTAAATTCTTCCACTTCACAAGCTGATCCAAATCCTGCATCAATTGCTCCATGGTATAATCCGAAAACTCCTCTTCCTGCCGGATCAGTTCCAGAATATCCTCTTTGTACAGCTGGAAATGCATTTTCTCATATTCCCGGTAAAAGAGGCGCATGATTTTCCGGTATGTCGGTGCATTGGGAACTGACAAATAGGATGTCTCGTTGATCGGATCAAAGTGTTCCATCTGGGTATATTTCCTCTCTGGTATAATCCTAATTTTCTTAATTCTATCACATCTACTTTTACTCTTCAAGTTCTGTTTGTAAGTGCCTCAAAACTAGTACACTGAATACTAAGTAATTGATACAATATGTATCAATTACTTATTATCCAGTGTACTAGCCCTAACATTCTTAGATAATTAATAAAGAAACCGCAACCCTCGATTACTCAAGGATTGCGGAACACTTTACTCTTTATTGGGTTCTAATTCAAATATTACTCGATGACAGTTGCAACACGTCCAGAACCTACTGTTCTACCACCCTCACGGTCTGATTTGGTCGTATTTAGAAACTTATTTGTTACGGTTTTTGCCGTTTTGTGACTCATTTTATGGGTATTTTACCTATTATTTAATCTTTTTCCGGAGGAAATGTTGCAGATTCGTATCACGGATTCGGGAAAAAATCCTGTGTATCACGCCCTTTTGTCCGCGTCCGAACGACACCATTTTCGTCCACCTTGGAGATATTGTAGCATGGGCGACCCGGAATGTAAATTGATTCTTTGCGAAATTCGTTCGACCTTCGTTGATTAGTGGTAGGGGTGGGCGAACGAATTCTTGTTTTTCGGATGTATCACACCTCGAATGAGCTTAGGATGGGCGAACAAGGTGAATATAATAAGTGTCACTGCGAGAGTGATACACATTTTCCTATTCCTCTTTATGTAAGTGCCTTGTCCAACTCCAGTTCATGATAGTATTTACGCGTAGACTCCGAATATTCTTTGATATACATCTCTACTTCACTTTTTGTAATTTCACAAACGGATATATACTCAGCAAATTTTTCCCGAGCCTCTTCATAAGTACAATCTAAGTATGCGTCAAGATTTTTCAACAACTCCAACATCTGTAACACATATACATTCTCTCTTGTTATCGGTACAACCGGCTTCTTTACACAAAATCTTCTGTTACCAATCAGAACTTCTCCGTCAGTTGAAACATTGTTGCTTACAATCTCAATCACATAAGGAACCTGCGTAGAAATCCCTATCTGGTTAGCAAATGTATTACCTGCATAGAAACCATCTACATTATCCCCTTTGGAAATGAAACGATATCTTGCCACCATATCTGCATTAGGACCAATAGTGGAATTTAATGTGGTCTTCTTGGGAATAAAATATACCTCGGCATCGTATTGCTGCAGTAATCCCTTTTCGCAGAGTTCCCTTATTTGTAGTTTTAAATCCTGCTCTGTAAGATTCTCTCTTAACAAATCAGAAAAGAAAATTGGCTCTGCTCCTTTGTAATGATCTTTTATATAATTGTACAGCATCGCTATTCTCCTTTTCTAACAACTTGATTTCACCGAACCAGCTTTGCTACACCTCATTAATTTGTGATAACATTTCATTCTGTCACTTCATCTTTTAATTTCGGCAAGGAAAAAATATGTGAATTATAAGATATCATCATTCTATTTTTTATCTTCTTATAATAAGATTCATCATATTTACCTCTGCCCTTATCAAAGATCTTTCTCTTAATACTTTCATTTAAACGTACCATTTTTGACGGTAATTTTTTCTTTAGTGCATCTTCGAAACCTTTCCAAAAAATTACCAGCTTATTAATTTCGTTTGATACTAGCCATTCAACCAACATTTCCCACCACATTTTATCCGTATTTCCAATTGACATACCGAAAACACAAACAATATGGCTTTTATTAATAATATCAACCGCCTTTTCCGTCTTTCGTTGGCCTATACTATTATTCATTCGTCTTTTGATAAAAGTATCTAAAAACAATTCCTCATCTTTTAACAACTTATTTCCTATTTGTTCCACATCGTTTACACCCAAAATCATTTCTTCATCTGTTGTTCCATGAATATGTAGTATTTGATTTATTCTATTATTTCTTGTATATCCCTTTCCTTGATGAGTCGCTATTACAGTTGCCTTGCCATCATATAAACCAACTATTCTATCTAATACATTAGTATAATTAAACGTTATATATGAATATTCAAAATCCTCATCTTTATACACATCCATTGTTTTTTTAATAGATGCAACATCCTCCACTGGTAATTCACTATAAAAATTCAACATACTTTTGGAAAATTCTTTTTTTATTGCTTCTGGATCTTTAAATTGATATTTCTCTTGCTCTTTTTCCAAATATTCAATTAAAAGCCTATCCAACTCATCTTTATCGTCATAAAATTTATCTAATTCCCCCTCCGGAATTTTGCTTATTTCTTGTCCTAGTGTTTCTTCTAAATCAGCCCAGAGCTTTTCATTCCCGTCAAGCCAAGACTTTATCATATTATTGTCATTTGCATTTTGAAGAAAATAAGGATAAAAATTTGAATATCGAGTAGCCAATCCAATATTAATATCAAATCCATTGCCGATAAAAAAAGTAATATTCAACGTATCTCATCT
>ONEJ01000094.1 GCA_900316805.1 uncultured Lachnospiraceae bacterium | reverse complement strand
GGAAAATCACAGGGTCATCAATCAAAGATTGGTGACAGTCCTCATGTGTGTGCGGGTCAACAAGTCAGAGCTCTTATCCTGCAAGCAGGAAGGAGTTCTGACCTTTTGACCCTTGTATCATATAAAAGGATAAGTAAGAAAGAGGAACATTATGTCAATTGACCAGAGTAAAATTCGCAATTTTTGTATCATTGCCCATATCGACCATGGGAAATCGACCCTGGCAGACCGGATCATCGAGAAGACCGGGACTCTTACCAGCCGGGAGATGCAGGCGCAGGTGCTGGACAACATGGATCTGGAACGGGAGAGAGGGATTACCATCAAATCTCAGGCGGTTCGTATTATTTACAACGCTAAGGATGGGGAGGAATATATTTTTAACCTGATCGATACCCCCGGACATGTGGATTTTAACTATGAGGTTTCCAGAAGCCTTGCAGCCTGTGACGGAGCCATTCTTGTGGTGGATGCGGCCCAAGGCGTAGAGGCCCAGACTCTGGCCAATGTTTATCTGGCACTGGATCACGATCTGGACGTGCTGCCGGTAATCAACAAGGTGGATCTGCCCAGCGCGAGACCGGAGGAGGTGGCCCAGGAGATCGAGGACGTGATCGGTATTGAGGCCATGGATGCACCGAAGATTTCCGCCAAGACAGGTCTTAACATTGATGAGGTGTTAGAGCAGATCGTAACGAGAATCCCTGCTCCTGCAGGAGATCCGAAAGCACCCTTAAAGGCTCTGATCTTTGACGCATTATATGATTCCTATAAGGGCGTGATCGTGTTCTGCCGGATCAAGGAAGGCACGGTAAAAGTAGGCACGAAGATTCGTATGATGGCTACGGGAGCAGAGGATCTGGTAACAGAAGTGGGCTATTTTGGTGCAGGACAGTTTATTCCCTGCGAGGAGCTTTCCGCGGGCATGGTTGGTTACATTGCCGCCAGCATCAAGAATGTAAGAGATACCAGCGTAGGTGACACGGTGACGGAAGTGGACCGCCCCTGTGCAGAGCCCCTGCCGGGATATAAGAAGGTAAACCCCATGGTGTACTGCGGACTCTATCCTGCCGACAGTGCGAAATACCCGGATCTGCGGGATGCTTTGGAGAAACTGCAGATCAATGATGCTTCCCTGCAGTATGAGCCGGAGACTTCTCTGGCCCTGGGCTTTGGTTTCCGCTGTGGATTCTTAGGACTATTGCATTTGGAAATTATTCAGGAGCGGTTAGAGCGGGAATTTAATCTGGATCTGGTTACTACGGCACCGGGAGTTATCTATAAGGTACACAAGACCAACGGCGAGGTGATCGATCTGACCAATCCCTCCAATCTGCCGGATCCGTCGGAAATTGAATATATGGAGGAGCCCTTTGTATCAGCGGAGATTATGGTGACCAGCGAGTATGTGGGAGCTATTATGAAGCTTTGCCAGGAGCGGCGCGGTATCTATATCAGTATGGATTACATTGAGGCAACCCGTGCGGTGATCAAATATGACCTGCCTTTAAATGAAATCATTTACGACTTTTTTGATGCTCTGAAATCCCGTTCCAGAGGCTATGCTTCGTTCGATTATGAGATGAAGGGCTATGTCCGTTCAGAACTTGTAAAGCTGGATATTTTGATCAACAAGGAGATGGTGGATGCCCTGTCCTTTATCGTCTTTAAGGATGGTGCCTATGACAGGGGACGCAAAATGTGTGAGAAGCTGAAGAAGGAGATTCCAAGACAGCTTTTCGAGATTCCGATTCAGGCGGCGGTGAACGGCAAGGTGATTGCAAGAGAAACAGTAAAGGCACTGCGTAAGGATGTGCTGGCCAAGTGTTATGGCGGGGATATTTCCCGTAAGAAGAAGCTTCTGGAAAAGCAGAAGGAAGGAAAGAAGAGAATGCGCCAGGTGGGTTCTGTGGAGGTTCCCCAGGAGGCGTTTATGAGTGTACTGAAACTGGATGAGGATTAAGGAATTGACAGTGAAGATGAACAAAAATCTGGAATTATATATTCACACCCCATTTTGTGTCAAAAAATGTGATTATTGTGATTTCCTCTCCTTTCCCGGGGACAGCAGGACACAGATCCAGTATGTCCATGCCCTGCTGCAGGAAATCCGTTTCTATGGGGAGCAGATGGGAGAGTATGTGGTTCCTGCCATTTATATTGGAGGCGGCACTCCCAGCTGGCTGGATGCAGAGCTTATAACGGCAGTGATGGAGCAGGTGTTTTCCAGCTTTCATGTGCAGCCGGATGCAGAGGTGACGCTGGAGTGCAATCCGGGAACGGTGACAGCGGACAAACTGGCGGCCTACCGTAAGTCCGGAATCAACCGGCTTTCCATCGGTCTGCAGTCGGTGCACAATGATGAACTGAAGGATCTGGGACGTATCCATACCTATGAGCAGTTTTTAAAGACCTATGTTCTCGCACGAAATGCAGGATTTTCCAATATCAATGTTGATCTTATCAGCGGCCTGCCCCGCCAGACGCTGGAGATTTTCATGGATACGCTGCAGCAGGTGGTAAGGCTGAAGCCGGATCATATTTCCTGCTATACATTGATTGTGGAAAAGGGGACACCCTTTTATGAAAAATATAAGTTTGATGCCGTGGCCCAGCAGGCGGGGATCCGCACGGAGATCCTGCCCAATGAGGATGAAATGTACCGCATCACCAAGGCGACGCAGGATATTTTACGGAATGCTGGATATGAGCAGTATGAGATTTCTAATTTTGCAAAGCCGGGCTATGCCTGTCAGCATAATATCGGCTACTGGATCAGGGAAAACTATCTGGGCATGGGACTGGGGGCTGCCTCTCTGATTGAAAATGTTCGTTATTCCAATACGAGAGAGTTGTATGAATATATGGATCTGTGTGGAAAACTTCAGTTTCTCCCACCGGAGGCTTTTGCCGGGGAACAGGACAGCGAACAGCCCCAGGGAGATTTCTTTGGCAGCAATCTGCATGTGTCTGCAGATGTCATCAGCCGGAAGGAACAGATGGAAGAGTTCATGTTCCTTGGACTGCGGATGAATGAGGGGGTACGAAGAGATGATTTTCAGAGAAACTTTGGCGTGCCCATCGAAGCCGTTTATCTGGAGGTGCTGGAAAAACTAAAGCAGCAGGAACTGCTTGTTATGCGTGAGGGAAGGATTTCTTTGACAGACCGGGGAATGGATCTGGGCAATTATGTAATGTCAAAATTTCTTTTCTGAATATAAAAAAAGTATAAAATAGCACCAAGGTGTTGACAAGAAAACCTCTTGGTGCTATTTTATTAGCAGAACGATATTAGCACTCTAAATAAATGAGTGCTAACAACCGGAAGAAACACGTATGGCATCAATGGAGAATTACGAATGGAAAACGAAGAGTTAGACGAGAGAAAAGTTAAGATATTGGATGCAATCATCCGAAACTACTTAGCCACCGGCGAGCCGGTGGGATCCCGTACGATTTCCAAGTATACGGATTTAAATCTGAGCTCTGCTACCATCCGCAATGAGATGTCTGACCTGGAGGAACTTGGCTATATCGTTCAGCCACATACCTCCGCAGGACGGATTCCTTCGGATAAGGGCTACCGGTTCTATGTGGATCACCTGATGCAGGAGAAGGATCGGGAAGTGAAGGAAATGAAAGATTTCGTCATTGAGAAGACCCAGAAGATGGATCAGGTCTTAAAGAAGGTGGCGAAGATGCTGGCCAACAATACGAATTATGCAACCCTCGTATCGGCGCCTGCATACAACACCAACAAGATTAAATTCATCCAGCTTTCCAATGTGGATGAGAAGCATGTTCTCGCGGTGATCGTGATGAACAGTAATATTGTGAAGAATCAGATGATTCAGGTGGAGGAGTCCCTTGACAATGAGACGATTCTGAAGCTGAATATTCTGTTGAATACCGCCCTCAATGGTTTGTCTTTACAGGAGATCAATCTTGGAACCATCGCAAAGCTCAAGGAGCAGGCGGGCATTCACAGCACCATCGTAAGCGATGTGCTGGATACTCTGGCCCAGACACTTTCAGAGAATGAAGATCTTCAGATCTACACCAGCGGTGCCACGAATATTCTCAAGTACCCGGAACTTTCGGATTCCGAGAGTGCGGCTAACCTTCTTTCGGCTTTTGAGGAGAAGGATGAACTGTTGAATCTGGTGACAGAATCTCTTTCCGGAGATGAGGAGAACAAGGGAAATGGTATTCAGGTTTATATCGGAAATGAGGCCCCGGTTCAGACTATGAAGGATTGCAGCATCGTGACAGCAACCTACGATCTGGGGGGCGGCGTGAAGGGAACCATAGGAATTGTGGGACCAAAGCGCATGGACTATGAAAACGTCGTTGACAATCTTAAGAATTTAAAGTCCCAATTGGATGGAATATTTGAGAAGGAGAAAGGAGATTCCTAGAAAGGTGGATCATATGACACAGAGCAGTGAAGAAGAAGTAAAGGTTCCGGAAACGGAAGAAGTGGTTACCGAAGAGACTGAGACCGAAACGGATACCGTGGAAGAGATGGCCACGGAGGAAACGGCAGAAGCAGAAGAAAATTCGGAAGTGACTTCGGAAGAGAAAGAAGCAGCTGATGATTCGGAAGCTTCCGATGCCCAGCAGACAGAAACAAAAGAGGAGTCCAAGGACAAAAAGGACGGCTTTTTCGCAAAGAAG
The DNA here is from genome assembly GCA_900316805.1 of uncultured Lachnospiraceae bacterium. GTDB lineage: Bacteria > Bacillota > Clostridia > Lachnospirales > Lachnospiraceae > Roseburia. The sequence goes on along the minus strand of ONEJ01000094.1, from coordinate 31,123 downwards.
AAAAAGGATAAAAAGGACGAACAAATCGAAGAGTTAAACGACAAGCTCCGCCGCCAGATGGCTGAGTTTGATAACTTCAGAAAACGTACCGAGAAGGAAAAATCCCAGATGTTCGACATGGGAGCAAGAACCATCATCGAGAAGGTTCTGCCTATCGTGGATAACTTTGAGAGAGGCCTTGCAGCAGTGCCGGAGGAACAGAAGGAGGATGCCTTTGTTACCGGTATGGATAAGGTTTACAAGCAGCTGATGCAGGAATTTGATTCCATCGGTGTGAAGGCAATTGAGGCAGTAGGTGAAGAATTTAATCCGGAGCTTCACAATGCAGTGATGCAGGTGGAGAGTGAGGAGTTTGAGCCGGGGGTGATCGCCCAGGAACTGCAGAAGGGCTACATGTATAAGGATACCGTGGTCAGACACAGTATGGTAGCCGTAGTGCAGGAATAAGCTGCATTTATCCGCTCCAATCAGAACGGTTAAATATATATAGTATTTCAAGACTTATATGATTTTATGATTATAGGAGGAAAAGAAAATGGGCAAGATTATTGGTATCGACTTAGGAACAACCAACAGCTGTGTAGCTGTTATGGAAGGTGGTAAGCCAACCGTTATCGCAAATCAGGAGGGAGCAAGAACAACACCGTCTGTTGTAGCATTTACAAAGACCGGTGAGCGTCTCATCGGTGAGCCGGCAAAGCGTCAGGCTGTCACCAATGCAGAGAAGACAATTTCTTCCATCAAGAGACATATGGGTACCGATTACAAGGTAGCCATCGATGATAAGCAGTACAGCCCACAGCAGATTTCTGCTATGGTACTGCAGAAGCTGAAGGCAGATGCAGAAGGATATCTTGGTGAGAAGGTTTCCGAGGCTGTTATCACTGTTCCGGCTTATTTCAACGATGCGCAGCGTCAGGCAACCAAGGATGCAGGAAAGATCGCTGGTCTTGATGTAAAACGTATCATCAACGAGCCTACCGCAGCAGCTCTTGCTTATGGTCTTGACAACGAGAAAGAGCAGAAGATCATGGTATACGACCTTGGTGGTGGTACCTTTGATGTATCAATCATTGAAATCGGTGACGGCGTCATCGAAGTATTATCTACCAACGGTGATACACATCTTGGTGGTGATGATTTCGACAACAAGATCACACAGTGGATGATCGATGAGTTCAAGAAGGCTGAGGGTGTGGATCTTTCCACAGATAAGATGGCACTTCAGAGATTAAAGGAAGCAGCTGAGAAGGCTAAGAAAGAGCTTTCTTCTGCAACCACAACCAATATCAACCTGCCATTCATCACAGCTACTGCTGAGGGACCAAAGCATTTTGATATGAACTTAACCAGAGCAAAATTTGATGAGCTGACTCATGACTTAGTTGAAAGAACTGCCATCCCGGTTCAGAATGCCATGAAGGATGCAGGACTTACCAACGCTGATTTAGGTCAGGTACTGTTAGTAGGTGGTTCTACCCGTATTCCGGCTGTTCAGGATAAGGTAAGACAGCTGACAGGAAAGGAGCCAAGTAAGTCACTGAACCCGGATGAGTGTGTAGCCATCGGTGCTTCCATCCAGGGTGGTAAGTTAGCAGGAGATGCAGGTGCAGGTGAGATCCTTCTTCTGGATGTTACTCCACTGTCTCTTTCTATTGAGACCATGGGTGGTGTTGCAACCCGTCTCATCGAGAGAAATACAACGATCCCGACCAAGAAGAGCCAGATCTTCTCTACCGCAGCAGATAACCAGACTGCCGTTGATATCAACGTTGTACAGGGTGAGCGTCAGTTTGCAAGGGACAACAAGTCCTTAGGCCAGTTCCGTCTGGATGGTATCCCACCAGCACGTCGTGGTGTACCGCAGATCGAGGTTACCTTCGATATCGATGCCAACGGTATTGTAAACGTATCTGCTAAGGATCTTGGAACCGGAAAGGAGCAGCACATCACCATTACCGCAGGCTCCAACATGTCTGACGAAGAGATTGATAAGGCAGTAAAGGAAGCTGCTGAGTTCGAGGCTCAGGATAAGAAGAGAAAGGAAGCCATCGACACCAGAAACGAGGCTGATTCCTTTGTATTCCAGACACAGCAGGCACTGGATCAGGTTGGTGAGCAGATCGATGCAAATGACAAGGCAGCCGTGGAAGCTGACATCAATGCCGTAAAGGCAATTCTGGATGCACATCCGGAGGCTGATCAGATGAGCGATGCTGATATCGCAGAGTTAAAGGCAGCTCAGGAGAAACTGACAGAGAGTGCACAGAAGGTATTTGCTAAGATGTATGAAGCACAGGCCGCTGCTCAGCAGGCAGCCCAGGGAGCAGGCCCGAACATGGGTGGTGCAGGTCCTGATATGAATGCAGGAAACGCATCAGGAGCTGGCGCTGATGATGATGTCATCGACGCTGATTTCAAGGAAGTATAATTTACTGGAAAGACACAAATTGTGAAACAGATGGGGTTTCCGGAGATTCCGGAAACCCTATATGCGGTATAAGAATAGAATTACATGATATAAGGGTATAAATTATGGCAGAAAAAAGAGATTATTACGAGGTCCTGGGAGTTTCCAAGACTGCAACTGAGGATGAAATCAAGAAAGCGTTCCGTACTACTGCCAAGAAGTATCACCCGGATATGCATCCCGGGGATAAAGATTGCGAGGAAAAATTTAAAGAGGCCCAGGAAGCCTACGCGGTGCTCAGCGATCCGGAAAAGAGACGCCAGTATGACCAGTTTGGTCATGCAGCCTTTGATGGCAGTGCCGGCGGCAGTGGATTTGACTTCTCCGGTATGGATATGAGCGATATCTTTGGGGATATTTTTGGTGACTTTTTCGGTGGCGGATCCTCCAGAAGAGGGGCAAACAACGGACCGTCGAAAGGAGCCAATGTACGTCTGAGCGTGCGGATCACCTTTGACGAGGCAATCCACGGCTGTTCCAAGGAACTGGAATTTTCCTTCCGGGAGGAGTGCAGTAGCTGTCACGGTACTGGTGCGAAGCCGGGAACCTCTCCGGAGACCTGCAGCAAGTGCGGCGGTAAAGGAAAGGTGGTTTATTCCCAGCAGTCCTTCTTTGGCATGATGCAGAATGTACAGACCTGTCCGGACTGTAACGGTTCCGGTAAAGTGGTACGGGAGAAATGTGCCCAGTGCCACGGAAGCGGATACATTGCCAAAAAGGTACGTAAGACCGTAGACATTCCGGCAGGTATTGACAATGGCCAGTGTGTCAGAGTCAGAGACTACGGAGAACCGGGAACCAATGGTGGGCCAAGAGGAGATCTTCTGGTTGAAGTTATTGTTTCCAGAAGCACAGAATTTGAACGGCAGGATATGAATATATTCTCTAATGCATCCATTTCCTTTGCTATCGCGGCATTGGGAGGAGATGTCCGCATCAAGACGGTAGACGGGGATATTATTTATACGGTTGCACCGGGAACCCAGACGGGCACCAGAATCCGCCTGAAGGGCAAGGGCGTTCCATCTATCCGAAACAAGGCTGTGAGAGGTGATCATTATGTGACACTGGTTGTCTCTACACCAACGGGACTGAGCAAGGAAGCGAAGGATACCCTACGCAAATTTGATGAACTGACCGGCGGCTCCCTCACAAAGGAGGGCGGAGCTCAGACCTCAAAGAAAAAGGGTGTCATGGATAAGATCAAAGAAGCCTTTGATGACCACTGATTTTAGTGCAAAACGCCTATGGATTTCTGTATCAAAATATTGTATGATGATGCTGGATGTGTAGAATTTCGTTCTATATTTAGTATGATTGTGATGATTTCTGTTGTACTGCATTTGCAGGCAAAAGGAGCCTGAGTGGTTTCATGCAGCAGGTCTCGATACAGGTGCGGAGGAATGGGTGCTATGGCGCTGGAGAACGAACGCAGAGCATTAGAAGAAGAGCGTCGTATGCTGGAGCAGGAACGGCGTGATTTTAACAGAAGAGTAGAAATTGAAGACCGGCGTCTGGAACAGCAGCAGAAGCTGTTTGACATGAAGTTTAAGATTCTGGAGGAGGAGCTTTTGAAGCTTGCCTCAGAGAAGGAGCAGGTCAAGAAGCAGAAAGCCTTTTACCAGAAGGTCAATGAATACAATTTCAGGGAGGAGAATGCTAAGAAGGTCTCCCAGGAGAGCAATGTGGTAAAGGGAGATATGTTCTTTTCCGGTGTTGCCAGCAAGCAGTCCATCAAGAAGCGCTATAAGGATCTGATCAAGATTTATCATCCGGACAATCTGGATGGGGATAAGGATACGGTTCAGGAAATTAACAGCGAATACAATAAGCTTTGTGCTATGTATAAGATTTAGCACAAAGTCGGGGGAAGGGCAAAAGGCCCTTCCTTTTCTTGCGTTTTTGCCTCAAATCATGTATGATAAAACATAGTTTGCATACATTGCATTGCCCAAAACAGTTACAGTTCACATACCTGTGAACTGTAACATAATTTGTGTGTACATGAAAGGAAATGCTATGAAGTGGAATAAATATACGATTGAAACAACAACGGCAGCAGAGGATTATATGAGTTCCATGCTGATGGATCTTGGGATTGAGGGAATTGAAATCGAGGACAATGTACCCCTGACGAAGGAAGATCAGGCCAGTATGTTTATCGATTTTCTGCCGGAACTTCCCCCGGATGAGGGAAAGAGCTACGTAAGCTTTTATCTTGAGGAGGATGGCCGTGACCAGACGGAAATCTTAAAGAAGGTGAAAGTGGGGTTGGAGCAGCTTCGCAGCATGGTAGAGGTTGGAACCGGTGTGATCTCTTCCTCTGAGACCGAGGATCTGGACTGGATCAATAACTGGAAAAAGTATTTTACTTCTTTTACCATTGAGGATATTCTGATCAAGCCAACCTGGGAGGAACTTAAGGAAGAAGATAGGGATAAATTTCTGATTGAAATCGACCCCGGCATCTCCTTTGGAACCGGAAAGCATGAGACCACCCAGCTTTGTATCCGCCAGCTTCTGAAATACATTCGAGGCAATGGAGAATATACACCGGCAGAGCAGCATCCGAAGGTGTTAGATGTGGGCTGTGGCAGCGGTATTTTGTCCATTGTTGCATTAAAGCTTGGGGCAGGGGCGGTCGTTGGTACGGATCTGGACGAAGACTGTATGATTTCCACCAGAGATAACATGGAAGTCAACCACCTGGATCCGTCTCTTGGAACCTTTTATGTGGGGAATCTGATCGATGACACGAAGCTTCAGGAGACCGTTGGCACGGAGGAATATGACATTGTTGTGGCCAATATTCTGGCAGATGTGATCATTCCAATGGCTCCGGTAATACCGGACAGGCTGAAGAAAGGCGGTCACTTTATTACTTCCGGGATCATTGATTTTAAGGAGCAGGAGGTAAAGGAAGCCATTGAGGCAGCCGGACTTACTGTTGTGGAGATCAATCATCAGGGAGAGTGGGTGAATATCACCGCACAGAAGCAGTAAACAATGTCTGTATATGTTTTTTCTATGGACAGAGAAAGGGTATTTGAGAGGAAAAAGGATGTATCAGTTTTTCGTAGATAATGAACAGATACAGGGGGATACAATTTTCATTTTAGGAGATGACGCGGGACATATCGGCCGTGTACTTCGTATGAAGCCCGGTGAGCAGGTGCGTATCAGCGATGAGGAGGAGCATGCCTATTTCTGCCATATTACTGAGATTACAGCGGATCAGGTCTTTCTTGCCATCGATGCGAGGGATGAACAGGGAACGGAATTTGCCCACAAGGTCTATCTGTTTCAGGGACTGCCCAAGAGCGACAAGATGGAACTTATTATTCAGAAAGCTGTGGAGCTTGGCGTTCATGAGATTACTCCGGTGGCCATGAGAAACTGCGTGGTAAAGCTGGATGAAAAGAAGGCTGCTTCGAAGGTCAAACGCTGGCAGACCATAGCCGAGAGTGCGGCGAAGCAGTCCAAGCGCACCAGAATTCCTGAAGTTCATGCACCGGTTTCCTGGAAGGAAGCCTTAAGCATGGCGTCAGAACTTGATGTAATGCTGGTTCCCTATGAGAACGAGAGGGGACTTGCTGCTACCCGTGAGCAGATCTCGTCCATTCCTTCCGGTGCATCCATCGGTATTATGATCGGGCCGGAGGGGGGCTTTTCCCCGGAAGAAATCGCAGGGACGGATGCTTTTGAAAACATGCACCGAATTTCCCTTGGACGGCGGATCCTTCGCACAGAGACGGCGGGGCTTGCCACCCTTGCGATGCTTGTTTACCAGCTGGATATATAGATAACATAAGTGCCGGGGAATGTGAAAGAGTTACAGTTCACATACCTGTGAACTGTAACGTGAAAGACGCGCAGATTCCGGCAGCATATTAAGATAACAAAGGAGTCATGATGGAAGCATATCTTGACAATTCGGCCACTACCCGCTGCAGCAGTGAGGCTGCAGCCCTTATGATGAAGCTGTTGACGGAGGATTACGGCAATCCTTCCTCCATGCATCACAAGGGCGTCATTGCGGAAGACTATGTGACAGATGCGGCGAAGAAAATAGCAAAGACATTAAAGGTACAGGAAAAGGAAATCTGTTTTACCTCAGGCGGTACGGAGTCCAACAATCTTGCCATTGTGGGGGCTGCAAGAGCCAATCAAAGGGCGGGAATGCATATCATTACCACCTCCATTGAGCATCCTTCTGTTTCGGCGGTGATGGCTTATCTTACGGAAAATGGTTTTGAAATCACATATCTTCCGGTGGATGCCTACGGTGTGATTTCCCTGGAGGATCTCAAAGTTTCCATTCGCCCGGATACGATCCTGGTATCTTTGATGCAGGTGAACAATGAAATCGGTGCCGTAGAGCCTATTGAAGAGGCCGGGGCTTTGATAAAACAGATGAATCCCCATACGCTTTTCCATGTGGATGCCATTCAGGCCTATGGGAAAATGCGTATTTTCCCCAAAAAGATGAACGTGGATCTGCTGTCCGTCAGCGGGCACAAGATTCACGGCCCCAAGGGCAGCGGCTTTTTGTATATCCGGGAAAAAACAAAACTTCTGCCTATCATTAACGGCGGCGGCCAGCAGAAGGGCATGCGCTCCGGCACGGAAAATGTGCCGGCCATTGCAGGGCTGGGAGTCGCAGCAGAGGAAATCTATACAGGCTTTGAAGAGAAAATTGACCATATGTATGAACTGCGGGAGCATCTGATTACGGAGGCAGAGAAAATTCCGGGAGTGTCTGTCAATGGCTATAAGGACAGGACCAATGCGCCCCATATCGTAAGCGTAAGTGTTGCGGGCGTCCGGGCGGAGGTGCTATTGCACGCGTTGGAGGAAAAGCAGGTTTATGTGTCAGCGGGAAGCGCCTGCTCTTCCAATAAACCGGCAGTCAGCAGAACCTTAAAGGCCATCGGTCTTGCCCCATCACTGCTGGATTCCACAGTCCGCTTCAGCTTCTGCGCAGAAAATACCATGGAAGAAATTGATTATGCATTGGAACAGATGAGAACACTGATTCCCATGCTGCAGAAATATACAAGACACTGAGCATTGAGATAGGAGAAAACCATGTATAAAGCTTTTTTGATCAAATATGCAGAGATTGCAATTAAGGGAAAGAACCGGTATCTGTTTGAGGATGCACTGGTTCATAATATTTCAGAGCATTTAAAGAAAGTGGAGGGCACCTTCCATGTGCGTAAGGAAAACGGACGTATCTATGTAGAGACAGAGGGAGATTATGATTACGATGAGACGGTAGCAGCTCTGCAGAAGGTGTTTGGAATCGTGGGAATCTGTCCTGTGGTTCTGGTGGAGGATGAGGGCTTTGAGCGGCTGGCCGAAGAAGTGGTATCCTATGTGGATGCTGCCTATCCGGATAAGCATTTTACCTTCAAGGTGGATGCCAGACGTGCAAGAAAAAATTATCCCATGACTTCCATGGAAATCAATGCGGCTGTGGGGGAGAAGATTCTGGAGGCTTTTCCGGAGACGAAGGTGGATGTTCATCATCCCCAGGTGATGATCCATATTGAAATCCGTCCTATGATCAATATCTATTCTACGGAAATCCCGGGACCGGGAGGAATGCCCCTTGGCACTGCCGGCAAAGGAATGCTTCTGCTGTCCGGTGGAATTGACAGCCCGGTGGCAGGCTATATGATCGCAAAGAGAGGCGTGACTATAGAGGCAACCTATTTCCATGCACCGCCATATACCAGCGAGCGGGCGAAGCAGAAGGTCATTGATCTGGCAAAAAAGGTGGCAGAGTATGCGGGAACCATTAAGCTGCATGTGGTGAATTTCACAGATGTCCAGCTTCATATCTACGAGAAATGCCCCCACGAAGATCTGACAATCATTATGCGCCGTTATATGATGAAAATTGCGGAGCATTTTGCCAACGAGGGGAAATGTCTGGGACTCATCACAGGGGAGAGTATCGGTCAGGTGGCAAGCCAGACCATGCAGTCTCTGGCAGTGACCAATGAGGTCTGCCACATGCCGGTATACCGGCCTTTGATCGCTATGGATAAGCAGGACATTGTTGCTATTGCAGAGAAGATTGACACCTATGAGACCTCCATTCTGCCTTACGAGGACTGCTGTACCATCTTTGTGGCAAAGCATCCGGTTACAAAGCCAAACTTAAAGCACATTGTAAAATCGGAACAGAAGCTGGGGGAAGAAATGGAAGCGCTGGTACAGACGGCAATCGAAACCACAGAGACGATTCTTGTGGAAGCTGAGTAAAAATAAAAAGCCCCCCTTTAAGGGGGACTTTGCGTCATGCAGTTTACAGAGATTAATCGATGATATAAGGCTTTAATGTCTCCATGATCTCGTCAAGATTGTTCTCGGTGTGTATAGCCAGTTCGATTGGCTTGGACAGATCCAGACTGAAGATTCCCATGATGGACTTGGCATCGATGACATATCTGCCTGAGATTAAGTCAAAGTCATATTCAAACTGAGAAATTGCATTGACAAATGATTTTACTTTTCCGATAGAATTTAATGAAATCTGAATTGTTTTCATAATTTAGAAAACCTCCTTACTAAAAACTGTTTTCATATAAATAGTACTGTTTTTTGGGGGAAAAGTCAACAAGAAAAGGAATGAAAGAACATGAAAAAAGCGGCACTCCATAATTTAGGGTGTAAAGTAAATGCCTATGAGACAGAGGCGATGCAGCAGATGCTGGAGGAAGCGGGCTACGAAATCGTGCCCTTTTCCCAGAAAGCGGATGTCTATGTGATCAATACCTGCTCCGTGACCAATATGGCAGACCGGAAATCCCGCCAGATGCTGCACCGGGCCAAAAAAATAAATCCGGATGCCGCAGTGGTTGCGGCGGGGTGTTATGTCCAGACCAGCGAGGCAGAAGCCAGACAGGATGAGGCTGTCGACATCCTGATCGGCAATAATCAGAAGGCGCAGTTGATCCACCGTTTAGAGGCGTTTTTTGCAGGTAAAGAATCCAAAGAGAATAAAAGTCAGGAAAAGGCAGAATCTCTGCTGGATATTAACGGACAGCCCCAGACCTTCGAGGAACTGCCTCTCTCCCAGACAAGGGAGCATACCCGCGCGTTTCTGAAGGTGCAGGATGGCTGCAATCAGTTCTGCAGCTATTGCATCATTCCCTACGCCAGAGGCCGGGTGAGAAGCTGTAAGCCGGAAACGGTCTTAAAGCAGGTGCGTTCGCTGGCGGAGAACGGCTGTAAGGAAATCGTGCTGACAGGAATTCATTTGAGCTCCTATGGCATGGATTTCGGGGGGAGTCTTCTGGAACTGATCCGGCTGGTACATCAGGCAGAGGGGATTGAACGGATCCGTCTGGGCTCCCTGGAGCCCCGGGTGGTAACGGAGGACTTTGCGAAGGCTCTTTCTGAGCTTCCCAAGGTCTGCCCGCATTTTCACCTGTCTCTGCAGAGCGGATGCGATGAGACCCTTAAGCGGATGAACCGAAAATATACCACCGAAGAATACGAGGCATCCTGTAATATATTGCGCAAATATTTTACCCATCCGGCCATAACTACAGACGTGATTGTGGGATTTCCGGGGGAGACGGAAGAGGAGTTTGCAAAGACCAAGGAATTTTTACAGCGGATTCATTTTTATGAAATGCATATTTTCAAGTACTCGGTACGAAAAGGAACCAGAGCCGCTGTGATGGAACAGCAGATTCCGGAGGAGATTAAGACAAAAAGAAGTGCAGAGCTGTTGACACTGGCCGACAGAATGTCTGCGGAATTCAGGGAATACTATGTGGGGAAAACCCAGGAGGTGTTGTTTGAGGAGCCGGTAATCCTGGAGGATCGGGAGTATTATGGCGGATACAACCGGGAATATGTGCGCTTTGTGGCTAAGTCTGAAATGCCGTTGGATAACTGCCTGCGCCGGGGAGAGGTGACGGGAAAACTTAGTGATGAGATACTTTATATGAATTGCATTCAATAGCTTGTATTTTTTGGGAAATTCGTTTACAATATATAGCAACGACGCTTGACAGATTAAGTAAAAGCAGGGACGTAAGACATGGAGAACTTAAACAACACACAATATTTTTCAGTACAAAAGGAGCCGGAGTTACAGGTTAAGGATGTTCTTGAGATTGTATTCCGTGCATTGAGTGAGAAGGGATATAATCCGGTGAACCAGATCGTGGGCTATATCATGTCCGGGGATCCGACCTATATCACCAGCCACAATAATGCCAGAAGCCTTATTATGAAGGTGGAGCGGGACGAGCTGGTAGAGGAGGTTCTGCGGGCTTATATTAAGAACAACTCCTGGGAATAATCCGGTACGGGAAAGCTATGCGGATTTTAGGATTGGATTTCGGTTCAAAGACAGTAGGTGTCGCCGTCAGCGACGAGCTTCTGATCACCGCCCAGGGTGTGGAAATCATCAGAAGAAAGTCACCCACGAAACTTAGACAGACACTGGCCAGAATCGAGGAACTGGCAGCCTCGTATCATGTGGAACGCATTGTACTCGGCTACCCAAAGAATATGAATAACACGGAGGGTGACCGCTGTGAGAGGACGAAGGAATTTCAGGAAATGCTGGAGAAGAGGTGCCAGTTGCCTGTGATTCTGTGGGATGAGCGTCTGACGACAGTGGCGGCAGACCGTGCCATGATGGAGACGGGAATCCGGAGAGAACACCGCAAGGAATACGTGGACGAGATTGCGGCCATTTTTATTTTGCAGGGGTATCTGGATTATCTTGCGAACCATCCGCAGGAATTAAATTAATAGGGATGGATTCTGCATGAACCGACGTTCCGGGAAGGAAAATTGGTATAAATAAATGGAAAAGATAGAGTTTATAGATCCGCAGACCGGTGAGGCTGCGGAGTTTGCGGTTGAGGAACAGACGGTTCTCAACGGGATTACGTATTTACTTGTCTCTGACGGTAACGAGGAAGGAGACAGTGAAGCATATATTTTAAAAGAAATCAGTACACAGGATGAGGAAATACTTTACGAGATGGTGGAAGACGATGTAGAGTTTGCAGCTATCGCTAAGGTGTTTGCTGAACTTGCGGATGAAGAAACTAAGCTTTTATATTAGGGCGGAAAATATTATTTTTTGGAGGATTTATGAAAAAATTAGAAAAACAGCATAGTAAGCTCAAAATCATCCCGCTGGGCGGTTTGGAGCAGATCGGAATGAATATTACTGCCTTTGAGTATGAAGACAGTATTATTGTTGTGGACTGCGGTCTGGCTTTCCCGGAGGATGAAATGTACGGTGTGGATCTGGTCATTCCGGATGTGTCTTATCTGAAGGACAATTTTGACAAGGTTAAGGGATTTTTTATCACCCACGGACATGAAGATCACATCGGGGCGATCCCTTATGTACTTCGGGATATCAATGTGCCTATTTATGCCACAAAGCTTACCACAGCGCTGATTGAGCATAAGCTGGAAGAGCATGATATGTTAAAGAAGGTAAAGCGAAAGGTGGTAAAGTACGGCCAGCACATTAATCTGGGATGTTTCCGGGTGGAGTTTATCCGGACGAACCACAGCATTCAGGATGCAGCAGCCCTCGCCATCTATTCACCGGCGGGCATTGTGGTACACACCGGTGACTTTAAGGTTGATTACACACCGGTATTCGGGGATGCCATAGATTTACAGCGTTTTGGCGAGATTGGAAAGAAAGGGGTTCTGGCTCTGCTCTGCGACAGTACCAATGCGGAGCGTCCGGGCTTTACCAATTCCGAAAAATCGGTGGGAAAGACTTTGGACAATATTTTTGCGGAGCACAGAAGCACCAGAATTATTATTGCAACCTTCGCTTCCAATGTGGACCGTGTCCAGCAGATTATCAATTCTGCGGATAAATTCGGACGCAAGGTGGTCATCGAGGGACGAAGCATGGTGAATATTATTTCCATTGCTTCGGAACTGGGGTATCTGACTCTGCCGGATAATATTTTGATCGATGTGGATCAGTTGCGCAATTATCCGGATGAGAAAACCGTGATTATCACCACAGGAAGCCAGGGAGAATCCATGGCGGCTTTATCCCGCATGGCATCCGGTGTCCACAAGAAGGTTTCCATTAAGCCAAATGATACCATCGTCTTCAGTTCTCACCCGATTCCGGGAAACGAGAAGTCTGTGACAGATGTGATCAATGACCTGATGAAGAAGGGGGCAGATGTGATCTTTGAGGATGTTCATGTCAGCGGACATGCCTGCAGGGAGGATATCAAGCTGATCTATTCTCTGGTAAATCCTCTGTATTCGGTGCCGGTGCACGGAGAATACAAGCATCTGATCGCCCAGAAAAAGATTGCCCAGGAGCTGGGCTATGACAGTGACCATATTAAGATTCTGTCCTCCGGTGATGTGCTGGAAATCGATGAAAATGGCGCAGAGGTTACCGGCCAGGTGCAGGTAGGCAATATCATGGTGGACGGACTTGGTGTGGGAGATGTTGGAAATATCGTACTTCGTGACCGTCAGCGTCTTGCTGAGGATGGTATTATCATCGTTGTGATGACCTTGGAGAGCAGAACAGGCCAGGTACTTGCAGGACCGGATATCGTATCCCGCGGATTTGTCTATGTGCGTAACTCTGAGAGTCTGATGGATGAGGCGAAGACGGTGTTGGAGCGCACCATGGAATACTGCATGGATCACAATATCACCGACTGGGGCAAAATCAAAAACGAAGTGAAGGATTCCCTGGGGGATTTTGTCTGGAAGGAGACAAAGAGGCGGCCAATGATTATGCCGATTATCATGGAAGTATAGGAGTGTGCCTATGAGCCTGAACAAGATTCTGTTTGCATTTATCAAAATAGCATTTTCGGTTATGGTGGTTCTGTTTGTGATTTTCGGTACACTTGAGCTGTGCAGAATGGGTTACGACTACGGCTACCGCCTTTTTACGGAGACTGCGGTGGATGTGGCTCCGGGAGAGGATGTTCTTGTTCTGGTGGAACCGGGGACTTCGGGGTATGCACTTGCGAAGAAACTTGAGGAAAAGGGGCTTGTGCGGGATGCAAAGCTGTTTTATTTTCAGCTTAAGCTGTCGGCTTACAGCAAGAGCATAGAAGCGGGAACCTACACCTTAAATACCTCCATGACTCCCAAGGAGATGATGATTGCCATGTCTCCGGGGGAGCAGGAAACACAGACCACAGAGGCCCCAGAGGCTGCGGGAGAATAGTACAATGATAGTAGATGAGCGGCTGGTTACTTATATCAACTCGCTGGATACCGGCAATACAAAGGTGCTGGATGAAATTGAGCGGGAGGCACTGGATACCTATGTGCCCATTATCCGCAAGGAAATGCAGAGCTTTTTAAAGCTGCTTTTAGCTATGACCAGACCTAAAAGGATTCTCGAAGTGGGAACGGCGGTTGGGTATTCTGCCATTTTAATGGCAGAATACACGCCGGATCCCTGCGAAATCGTTACCATAGAAAATTATGAGAAAAGAATTCCCATTGCCCGTGAGAATTTCAGGCGGGCGGGCAGGGAGGACTGCATCACATTGATCGAGGGGGATGCGGCAGAGGTGCTACCCACCCTGTCCGAGCCCTTCGATTTTATTTTTATGGATGCGGCAAAGGGACAGTACATTCATTTTCTGCCTGAGATATTCCGGCTTTTGAAGACCGGTGGAACGCTGGTGTCGGATAATGTACTGCAGGATGGAGACATTATCGAGTCCCATTACGCAGTGACCAGAAGAAACCGCACCATCTATAAGCGGATGCGGGAGTATCTGTATGAACTGACGCACCGGGAGGATCTGGTGACAGCAGTGCTTCCGGTGGGAGACGGTGTGACGGTCAGCACGAAAAAAGAACCATAGGAAAGAGGTTAGACATGAGAAAAACAGAGTTGCTTGTTCCGGCCAGCAGCCTTGAGGTTTTGAAGGTAGCCGTGATCTACGGCGCAGATGCAGTGTATATTGGCGGGGAAGCCTTTGGCCTTCGGGCAAAGGCGAAGAATTTCTCCATGGAGGAGATGGCGGAGGGCATCCGGTTTGCCCACGCGCGTGGGGTGAAGGTCTATGTGACGGCTAATATTTTGGCCCATAACGCAGACCTGGAGGGGGTAAAAACCTATTTTATGGAACTGAATGACATGAAGCCGGATCGCCCGGATGCACTGATTATCGCGGACCCCGGGGTATTCATGCTGGCAAAGGAATATTGTCCGGATATTGAACGCCATATCAGCACCCAGGCTAACAATACCAATTATGATACCTTCCGGTTCTGGTATGATCTGGGAGCCAGCCGTGTGGTGACCGCCAGGGAACTTTCTCTTGCGGAAATCAAAGAGATTCGCAGGCAGATTTCCGAGGATCTGGAAATCGAGACCTTCATTCATGGGGCAATGTGTATTTCCTATTCCGGCCGGTGTCTGTTATCGAATTATTTTACGGGGAGAGACGCCAATCATGGTGCCTGCACCCACCCCTGCCGCTGGAAGTATGCGGTGGTGGAGGAAAAGCGTCCCGGCGAATATCTTCCGGTATATGAGAATGAGCGGGGAACCTTTATTTTTAATTCAAAGGATCTCTGCATGATCGGGCATATTCCGGATCTGATGGAAGCGGGAATCGACAGCTTCAAGATAGAAGGCCGGATGAAGACGGCGCTCTATGTGGCTACGGTGGCGCGAACCTACCGGAAGGCCATCGATGACTATCTGGAATCGCCTGCAAAGTACGAAAGCAATATGCCCTGGTATCTGGAGCAAATCAAAAGCTGCACCTACCGGCAGTTTACCACGGGATTTTTCTATGGAAAGCCATCGGAGGAAGCCCAGATCTACGATAACAATACCTATGAGAAGGGATACACCTATCTGGGCCTGGTGGGGCAAAGAAATGCTGAAGGCTTCTACCGGATGGAGCAGAGAAACAAGTTTTCGGTGGGAGAGCAGATTGAGGTCATGAAACCGAAGGGAGATAATATTTCCGTAACTGTCCGCGCCATGCTGGATGAGGAGGGGAATCCCATTGAGTCTTGTCCCCACTCCAAACAGATTTTTTATGTAGATCTGGGAATCGAGCTGGAGGAGTACGATATTTTGCGCAGGCGGGAGCCGCTGGGAAATCCATGCGGGAAGTTTTAATAATTAATTAAAAAAGAGGCGGGGTTCCGCCTCTTTTTTACAATATGTTAGCGATAGAAATCGATAATGCGGTCTAACTTTGCCGTCATGTTGGAGAGCAAGGCATTCACAATGGTAATGGCAGCCATGGATTCCACCACAACCACCGCTCTCGGAACGATGATGGGGTCATGGCGTCCCTTGATGTTTACTTCGATTTCTTCCCCGGACTGGTTGACAGTCTCCTGGGTGGAGGCGATGGAAGGGGTTGGCTTGACTGCAGCCCGGAATACAAGGGGAGCGCCATCGCTCATGCCCCCTAAGGTTCCGCCGGAATGATTGGTTTTCTTCTCAACCTTTCCATCCTTCATGTAGAAGGCATCATTGTTGTTCAGGCCGGTGGAGGCTGCGGCAGCAAATCCATCTCCGATTTCAAAGCCCTTTACAGCGCCGATGGAAAGAATTGCTTTTGCAAGATTGGCATCCAGCTTTTCAAACACCGGATCTCCCAGGCCAACCGGAAGTCCCTTTACCACACATTCGATGACACCACCGCAGGAATTGCGGTTTTTCATGCATTCCTCCAGATAAGCGGAAGCTTGTTCTGCGGCAGCTGCGTCCGGCATATAAAGCTTGTTGTTATTGATTTCATCCGGGTCAAAACGGGAATTATCGATGGTTACCGGTCCGATAGAGCGGCTGTAGGTAAGAAATGTGATACCCATCTGCTCCAGCAGTTTTGCAGCGATGGCACCACCGGCTGCGCGTCCGATGGTTTCCCGGCCGGAGGAACGTCCGCCACCCCGGTAGTCACGAAATCCGTATTTTTCATCAAAACAGAAATCTGCATGACCCGGACGGTAGTAGGATGCGATTTCACTGTAGTCGTGAGAACGCTGGTCCGTATTCCATACCACCATGGAGATGGGGGTGCCTGTGGTCTTTCCCTCGAAGATGCCGGAGAGAATTTCCACGGAATCCGCTTCCTGCCTCTGGGTGGTAAATTTGGACTGTCCCGGCTTGCGGCGGTTCAGAAAACTCTGGATATCCTCCTCGGAAAGGGAAAGCCCTGCCGGACAGCCGTCTACCACGACGCCGATGCCTTTTCCGTGGGATTCGCCCCAGGTTGTAATACGAAATATATTTCCAAATGAAGATCCTGCCATAATAGCCTCCTTAATGATTCTGTATGTAAAATGTGTTGGTGGCAATTGCCCCGTAAATTTCATTATAATCAACATTTGATTGAATCGTCAAGGAAGTTATGGTATATTTTCATAGGAAATAGACGTTGAGAAAGTGAGTAAATATGGCAGTATATGAATTGTTAAAACAGGAAGGACGCGCCAAGAGAGGCGTGTTTCACACAGTACACGGAGATATCCAGACGCCGGTGTTTATGAACGTAGGAACAGTGGGAGCTATCAAGGGGGCGGTGTCCACGGAGGAGCTGAAGGAAATTGGTTGTCAGGTGGAATTATCCAATACCTATCATCTGCATGTCCGCCCGGGGGACAAGCTCATCAAAGAAGTGGGAGGACTTCATAAATTTATGGTGTGGGATCGTCCGATCCTTACGGATTCCGGTGGATTTCAGGTGTTTTCCCTGGCAGGCCTGCGGAAAATCAAGGAAGAGGGGGTGTGGTTTCACTCCCATGTAGATGGGGCGAAGATTTTCATGGGACCGGAGGAGAGTATGCAGATTCAGTCCAATCTGGGGTCCACCATCGCCATGGCTTTCGATGAGTGTCCCTCCAGTGTGGCAGAACGGGATTACGTGGAGAATTCCGTGAACCGCACCACCCGCTGGCTGGAGCGCTGCAAGAAAGAGATGGGACGGCTCAACCGTCTGCCGGATACCATCAATCAAAACCAGCTTCTTTTCGGAATCAACCAGGGGGCTGTCTATGATGACATCCGGATTGATCATGCGAAACGCATTGCGGAAATGGATCTGGACGGATATGCCATTGGCGGTCTGGCGGTAGGAGAGACTCACGAGGAAATGTATCATATTCTGGATGTGACGGTTCCGCACCTTCCGGTGAATAAGCCTACCTACCTGATGGGGGTGGGGACACCGGCCAATATTTTAGAGGCGGTGGAGCGGGGAATCGACTTTTTTGACTGCGTATATCCCAGCCGCAACGGACGCCACGGACATGTATATACCAATCAGGGAAAGCTGAATCTTTTTAACCAGAAATACGAGAAAGACATGCGCCCCATTGAAGAGGGGTGCCAGTGCCCGGCCTGCCGTACCTATAGCAGGGCATATACCAGACATCTGCTGAAAGCGAAAGAGATGCTGGGCATGCGCCTTTGCGTGCTGCATAATCTTTATTTCTACAATACCATGATGCAGGAAATCCGGGACGCGCTGGATGCGGGAGAATTTGCATCCTATAAGGCGAAGAAACTGGAAGGGTTTTCGTGAAAAAGTGTAAAATAGGAAAAGGGACTTGCCCTTGTCCGTAATTTTGTGTAGAATACTCTTTAGTATTTTATTTTAGGAGGAAAAAACCGTGTATAGAATTTTAGCACAGAGCAGTACTACGGCAGCAAATGCCAATGCCGCCGGAGGTATGGGACTGGTAGGAATGATCGTATGGCTGGTAGTTTTATTTGCCTTTATGTATTTTCTGATGATCCGTCCCCAGAAGAAGGAGCAGAAGAAGAAGGAGCTGATGCTTTCCGAAGTGGCAGTAGGAGACAGTATCCTGACAACTTCCGGATTTTACGGAACCGTCATTGACCTTATGGATGATACCGTGATTGTAGAATTTGGTAATAATAAGAACTGCCGTATTCCGATGCAGAAGGCTGCCATTATGGAAGTGGAGAAGCCGGAAGATGCTGCAAAGAAAGACGCATAGTTAAGAGGGGGAAGCCTGTTTGGGCTTCCTTTTTTTGCAGTTAAACGTATTTTTTGTTGAAAATATACAGATGTTGCTATATAGTAATAGGTAATAGACTTTTATTACTAAGAAAAGAGGATGAACTATGGAGTGTCAAATTGGCGTGATTTCCGGGGATGGAATCGGACCGGAGATCGTTACAGAGGCTAAGAAGGTGTTGGACAGTGTGGGAAAGAAATACGGCCACAGCTTTCATTATACAGAGATTCTGATGGGGGGCTGTTCCATTGATGCCACGGGCGTGCCGCTTACGGATGAGGCTATTGAGACGGCAAAGACCAGCGATGCAGTGTTGATGGGATCTATCGGAGGAAACACTTCCACTTCGCCATGGTATAAGCTTCCACCGGATCTGCGTCCGGAGGCAGGATTGTTAAAGCTTCGCAAATCTTTAAATCTGTTTGCAAACTTAAGACCGGCTTATCTTTATGAGGAACTGAAGGCTGCCTGTCCCCTCAGGGATGACATCATCGGCAGTGGCTTTGATATGATGATTATGAGGGAACTGACCGGCGGACTTTATTTCGGAGAGAGAAAAACCGAAATGGCAGACGGTGTGGAGACCGCAACGGATACCCTTACATACAGCGAGACGGAAATCCGCCGCATCGCAAAACGCGGCTTTGATATTGCCATGAAGCGCCGTAAGAAGGTGACTTCCGTGGATAAGGCCAACGTGCTGGATTCCTCCAGACTCTGGAGAAAAATTGTGGATGAGGTTGCGAAGGATTATCCGGAGGTAACCTATGAGCATATGCTGGTGGACAACTGTGCTATGCAGCTGGTGAAAGATCCGAAGCAGTTTGATGTGATCCTGACAGAGAATATGTTTGGAGATATCTTATCCGATGAAGCCTCCATGGTGACCGGCTCCATCGGTATGCTGTCCTCCGCCAGCTTAAATGATACAAAGTTTGGTCTCTATGAGCCCAGCGGCGGATCTGCACCGGATATCGCAGGCAAGGGAATCGCAAACCCCATTGCCACCATCTTAAGTGCAGCTATGATGCTTCGCTATACCTTTGATCTGGATCAGGAAGCGGATGCTATCGAGAGTGCCGTAAAGCAGGTACTGAAGGAAGGCTGGCGAACCATCGACATCATGCCACAGGCAGGAGAGAGTACGGAAGGAATCACAGAGGTGGGAACTGCCCGGATGGGTGATCTGATCGCAGAGCGCGTCTAAGGAGGAACCTGCAATGATGATTAATAGTATATTAGGATTACTTGCAATTATTGGAATCGTCGTTTCCGTTGTGGTGGTGATTGCAGTGATCGCAGCAGTATTGAAGAAAAAGGATTAAAAGATTTATCTGGGAAGGAGTACATATATGATAAGTGATAACGCAAGAAGCGGTATGCAGCAGGCTCCCGCAAGAAGTCTGTTCAATGCTCTGGGATTTACCCCGGAAGAAATGAAAAAGCCTATGGTAGGAATCGTAAGCTCTTACAATGAGATCGTTCCCGGCCATATGAATCTGGATAAAATTGTGGAGGCTGTGAAGCTTGGGGTTGCGGAGGCCGGTGGTGTGCCGGTGGTATTTCCGGCAATCGCAGTCTGTGACGGAATCGCCATGGGACATATCGGTATGAAATATTCCCTGGTTACCAGAGATCTGATTGCAGATTCCACCGAGTGTATGGCAATCGCCCATCAGTTTGACGCACTGGTTATGGTGCCAAACTGTGATAAGAACGTACCGGGACTTCTGATGGCAGCAGCCAGACTGAATCTGCCTACCGTATTTGTATCCGGTGGTCCTATGCTGGCAGGCCACGTGAAGGGACAGAAGAGAAGCCTTTCCTCTATGTTTGAGGCCGTAGGCTCCTACGCAGCCGGTACTTATACAGAGGATGATGTGACAGAGTTCGAGAACAAGGTTTGTCCGACCTGCGGTTCCTGCTCCGGTATGTATACTGCCAATTCCATGAACTGTCTCACGGAGGCTCTTGGAATGGGACTTCGCGGCAACGGAACCATTCCGGCAGTTTATTCCGAGCGTATCAAGCTGGCTAAGCATGCTGGTATGGCTGTTATGGAAATGGTTCGTAAGAATATCCGTGCAAGAGATATTATGACAAAGGAGGCTATCTTAAATGCCTTGACCGTGGATATGGCACTGGGCTGCTCTACTAACTCCATGCTGCATCTTCCGGCCATTGCTCATGAGATCGGTTTTGACTTTGATATCAGCTTTGCAAATCCTATCAGCGAGAAGACACCAAACCTCTGTCATCTGGCTCCGGCAGGTCCTACTTACATGGAGGATCTCAATGAGGCCGGCGGTGTTTACGCTGTCATGAAGGAATTGGCAGACATCGGTCTTTTGAATACTGACTGCATGACCGTTACCGGTAAAACAATCGGGGAGAATATTGCCAATGCAGTGAACTTAAATCCGGAGGTGATTCGTCCGGTAGACAATCCATACAGCAAGACCGGCGGTCTGGCAGTCTTAAAGGGTAATCTGGCTCCGGATGGTTCTGTTGTAAAGCGTTCCGCAGTTGTTTCTGAGATGATGGTTCATGAGGGACCGGCCCGTGTCTTTGACAGTGAAGAGGATGCGATTGCAGCTATCAAGGGCGGCAGGATCGTAGCCGGGGATGTGGTTGTGATCCGCTATGAGGGACCGAAGGGAGGTCCGGGAATGAGAGAGATGCTCAATCCTACCTCTGCCATTGCAGGAATGGGACTGGGAAGCTCTGTGGCACTGATCACGGACGGACGTTTCTCCGGTGCTTCCCGCGGTGCTTCCATCGGTCATGTTTCTCCGGAAGCGGCAGTTGGGGGACCAATCGCTCTGGTGGAAGAAGGAGATATCATTAAGATCAATATTCCGGAGCTTTCACTGGAATTGGATGTTTCTGATGAAGAATTAGAAGCGCGCCGGGCAAAATGGCAGCCGAGAGAGCCGAAGGTAACCACCGGCTATCTGAAGCGCTATGCCTCTCTTGTAACATCCGGAAACCGTGGAGCCATTCTTGAGCTGAAGGATGAAAAATAAAAGATAAGAGGGATTAGAAAATGCAGTTGACAGGTTCACAGATCGTTATAGAGTGTCTGAAGGAGCAGGGCGTGGATACCGTTTTCGGGTATCCCGGCGGCGCCATCTTAAATGTCTATGACGAATTATATAAGCATCCGGAAATCCACCACGTGCTGACCTCCCATGAGCAGGGAGCTTCCCACGCGGCAGACGGATATGCAAGAAGTACCGGAAAGGTAGGCGTTTGTATGGCCACCTCCGGACCGGGAGCCACCAATCTGGTAACCGGTATCGCCACAGCCTATATGGATTCCATTCCGATCGTGGCGATTACCTGTAATGTGGGGGTATCCCTTCTTGGCAAGGACAGCTTCCAGGAGATTGATATCGCCGGCATTACTACACCAATTACCAAATACAGTTTTATCGTAAAGGACGTAGATAAACTGGCAGATACCATCCGCCGTGCCTTTTCCATTGCGAGAAAAGGCCGTCCGGGACCGGTTCTTGTGGATATCACAAAGGACGTAACTGCCAACAAGGCAGAATACGTGAAGGAAGAGCCGGTAATGCCGCAGCCATCCGCTTCCTCTTTTCATCAGGGGGATATCGAGCGGGCCGTACATATGATTCAGAAGGCGAAAAAGCCATATATATTTGTGGGGGGAGGAGCCATTCTCTCCGGCGCCAGTGAAGAGCTTAAGACCTTTGTGGAAAAGGTGGATGCACCGGTTTGTGACACATTGATGGGAAAAGGTGCATATGATGGAACGAGTGCTAATTATACCGGTATGCTGGGAATGCATGGCACCAAGACCTCCAATCTTGGTGTCAGTGAGTGTGACCTTCTGATTGCTGTGGGTGTCCGGTTTTCTGACCGTGTACTGGGTAATCCAATGCGTTTTGCAAAGCAGGCGAAGATTTTACAGATCGATATTGATCCGGTAGAGATTAACAAAAACATCCTTGTGACCCACAGTGTGGTGGGAGATGTGAAGCTGGTGCTTTCCCGGTTGAACGAAAAGCTGGAGAAGCAAAGCCACAGCGAATGGCTGGCACATCTTAGCGAATACCAGAAGAAATTCCCAATGGTATATCCTAAGGACGGACTCTCCGGACCATATATGATCGAGAAAATCTATGGGATGGCAAGTGATGCCATCATGGTGACAGAGGTAGGACAGCATCAGATGTGGGCTGCACAGTATTTTAAGTACAGCAAGCCACGGACACTTCTGACCTCCGGTGGCCTTGGAACCATGGGATATGGTCTTGGTGCAGCTATCGGTGCCCAGTGTGCCAACCCGGATAAACAGGTCATCAATATTGCAGGAGACGGATGCTTTCGTATGAATATGAACGAGCTGGCTACCGCTTCCAGACAGAAGCTGCCCCTCATTGAGGTGATCGTCAATAACCATGTACTCGGCATGGTGCGTCAGTGGCAGAATCTGTTTTACAAGGAGCATTACTCTGCAACCGTACTGGATGACGGTGTGGATTTTGTGAAAATTGCAGAGGCCATGGGAGCAGAGGCAAGACGTGTTACCACCAGAGAAGAGTTTGATGCAGCCTTTGCCGAGGCTCTTGCCTGCAGGAAGCCTTTTGTCATCGATGCCATTGTGGATTCCGATGATAAGGTATGGCCTATGGTAGCACCGGGAGCACCTATTAACGAGTGTTTTGATGGAGAGGACTTAAAGGCGTCCAAATAAAAGTGTTTACAATATTTTTTATGATATAGGAGGAAGTTAGAGATGAGCAGAGTTTACAATTTTTCAGCAGGTCCGGCGGTTCTGCCGGAGGAGGTTCTGCAGGAAGCAGCAGATGAGATGTTAGATTATAAGGGATGCGGCATGTCCGTCATGGAGATGAGCCACAGATCCAAGGTATATGACAATATCATCAAAGAGGCAGAGCAGGATCTTCGTGATCTGATGCAGATTCCGGATAACTACAAGGTGTTGTTTTTACAGGGCGGTGCATCCCAGCAGTTTGCAGCAGTTCCCATGAACCTTATGAAGAACCGCAAGGCAGGTTACATCATTACCGGTCAGTGGGCTAAGAAGGCCTGTGCTGAGGCAAAGATTTATGGGGAGGCTGTTGAACTGGCATCTTCCGCAGATAAGACCTTTTCCTATATTCCGGACTGTTCCGACCTGGATATTCCGGATGATCTGGATTACGTATATATCTGCGAGAACAATACTATTTACGGAACCAAGTACAAGACTCTTCCAAACACCAAGGGTAAGCTTTTGGTTGCGGATGTGTCTTCCTGCTTTTTATCTGAGCCGGTGGATGTATCCAAGTACGGTGTGATTTACGGCGGCGTACAGAAGAATGTAGGACCGGCCGGCGTGGTCATTGTGATCGCAAGAGAAGACCTGATTACTGACGATGTGCTTCCGGGAACTCCAACCATGCTTAAGTGGAAGACCCAGGCAGATGCAGACAGCTTATACAACACCCCGCCATGCTACGGCATTTACATCTGCGGCAAGGTATTCAAGTGGCTGAAGAAGATGGGCGGTCTTGAGGAAATGCAGAAGCGCAACATCGAGAAGGCTCAGATTCTCTATGATTTCCTGGATGAGAGCAAGATGTTCAAGGGAACTGTCAGAAAAGAGGATCGTTCTCTTATGAATGTTCCATTCGTTACCGGAAATGAAGAACTGGATGCCAAGTTTGTCAAGGAAGCTGCAGCAGCAGGCTTTGTTAACTTAAAAGGACATCGTACCGTGGGCGGTATGCGCGCTTCCATTTACAACGCAATGCCAAAGGAAGGCGTTGAGAAATTAGTTGAATTCATGAAGAAGTTTGAGAAGGAGAATGCCTAATGTTTAACTATACATGCTTAAATCCAATTGCCGGTGTGGGATTGGATCTGTTTTCAGAGGATTACAAGAAGGTGGATGATCTGGCAGGAGCAGAGGCTGCCCTGGTAAGAAGTGCTGCCATGCATGACTTAGAGCTTCCGGATTCCCTGCTGGCGGTTGCCCGTGCAGGAGCCGGAGTCAACAATATCCCCTTAGACAAATGTGCGGAAAAGGGAATCGTTGTCTTCAATACACCGGGGGCTAATGCCAACGGCGTAAAGGAGCTGGTTTTTGCCGGAATGCTCTATGCATCCCGTGATATTGTGGGCGGTATCAACTGGTGCCTGGACAATCAGAATGATGAGAATATCAATAAGACTGCAGAAAAGCAGAAAAAGAACTTTGCCGGTACTGAGATCTCAGGAAAGAAGCTGGGTGTCATCGGACTTGGTGCCATCGGTGTGTTAGTTGCCAATGCAGCAACCCACATGGGTATGGAGGTTTACGGATATGATCCGTATATCTCTGTCAATGCAGCCTGGAATTTATCCAGAAGTGTTAAGCATATCAGCAACGTGGAGGATATTTACAGAGAGTGTGATTTCATCACCATCCATGTTCCGCTTTTAGATAATACAAGAAAGATGATTAATGCAGAGGCCATCGCCATGATGAAGCCAACGGCCATCATTCTCAACTTCGCAAGAGATCTTCTGGTGGATGAGGAGGCTATGGTAGATGCTCTGGCAGCCGGAAAGATCAAGAAATATGTATCTGATTTCCCGAATAACACCACCGTGGGTGCTAAGGGATGTATCGTAACACCGCATCTTGGCGCATCCACAGCGGAGTCTGAGGATAATTGTGCCATCATGGCAGTCCGTGAGATCCGCGATTATCTGGAAAACGGAAATATCATCCATTCCGTAAACTTCCCGGACTGCAACATGGGAGCCTGCACCACAGCGGGACGTATCGGTATCCTGCACAAGAATGTCAAGGGAATGATCGGACAGTATACTACCATCCTTGGTGAGGCAGACATCAATGTATCCGATATGACTAATAAGGGCAAGGGCGATTACGCTTATGCACTTTTGGATGTGGATTCACCGGTTACCGATGATGTGGTAGAGAAGCTTCGTGCTATTGACGGTGTAATCCGTGTACGCGTTGTAAAATAAAAAACAGTAAAACTATTGGAGTATAACTATGGCTAAGATAAAACCATTTATCTGCGTCAGACCATCCGGGGAAAAGGCCGCAGAAATCGCGGCACTTCCCTACGATGTGTATAACCGCGCAGAGGCAAAGGTGGTGGTAGAAAAAAATCCCCAGTCATTTCTTGCCATCGACCGGGCAGAGACGCAGTTTTCTGATGATGTAGATACTTATGACCCTAAGGTGTACCAGAAGGCAAATGAAATGCTGCAGGACTGGATCGCACAGGGAGCGTTTATCCGGGATACGGAAAGGGCATACTATCTGTATGAACTGACCATGAACGGAAGAGTGCAGACCGGAATCGTGGCTTGTGCTTCCATCGATGATTATGTCAATAATATCATCAAGAAGCATGAAAATACCCGTGCGGATAAGGAACAGGACCGTATCAACCATGTAGATACCTGCAGTGCACAGACGGGACCGATCTTCCTTGCCTATCGATCTAATGAGATACTTCAGGAGGCGGTAAAGAAGGCGAAGGAGCAGGCACCCCTCTATGATTTTGTCTCGGAGGATGGCATCAGACACCGGGTGTTCCGGATCGCAGATCAGGAGCAGATGGACAAAATCGGACAGGCTTTTGAAAATATGCAGTCCGTTTATATCGCTGACGGGCATCACCGGGCGGCATCTGCTGTCAAGGTGGGATTTCAGAGACGAAAAGAGCATAAGGATTACAAGGGCACAGAGGAATTTAATTATTTTCTGTCGGTACTGTTCCCGGACGAGGAACTTATGATTATGGATTACAACCGGGTGGTGAAGGATCTGAAGGGTATGTCAGAGGAAGCCTTCCTCTCCAAAATGAAGGAACTTTTTCTTGTTGAGGAGGTGCCGGGAGGCCATATCGGAGAGAACGGACTTACCGAGGATATGGTGCGTCCGGGGAAAAAGGGTGATTTCTCCATGTTCCTTGGAGGACAGTGGTACCTGTGCCATATGAAGGCAGAGGATGTGCCACAGGATCCGGTGGACGGATTGGATGTATCCGTACTTCAGAATCTTCTTCTGGAGCCTGTGCTTGGTATCCGTGATCCGAAGACGGACAAACGCATCGACTTTGTGGGTGGAATCCGTGGTTTGAAAGAACTGGAAAAAAGAGCAGAAAGTGACTGTGTTCTGGCCTTTGCCATGTACCCGACTTCAATCCGGGAGCTTTTTGCCGTGGCAGATGCGGGGCGTCTGATGCCGCCGAAGTCCACCTGGTTTGAGCCAAAGCTTCGCAGCGGTTTATTTATTCATGAGATAGAGAGGTAGTTGTGCTTATGCTTTTATCGGTGACAGGCGAACTCAGCAGCCAGGAACAGCTTCTTGAGGAGGTTGCCAGAAATCCGGGAGTTATTCAGACTTATCTGAAAGGGCTGGTTCCTTCACTGCTTGGCTTTCTGCTGCAGCTGGTGGCAGCGATACTGGTTCTTCTGATCGGAACCAAAATTATTAAGCTGATCGTGAAATTCATGGATAAATCCCTTCGCAGAAGCAGGGCAGAAGCCGGAGTGGTTACCTTTTTATGTTCTCTGGTAAAATATGCCCTGTATTTTGTACTGGTCATGATCATTCTGGGACAGTTTGGCGTTACCACAAGCTCTGTTGTGGCGGTACTGGGGTCGGCGGGACTGACCTTAGGTCTTGCCCTGCAGGGAAGTTTGGCCAACTTTGCAGGAGGTGTGCTGATTCTTCTGCTGAAGCCTTTCGTGGTGGGGGATTATATCATCGATGGCGGAACCGGCCGGGAGGGGACGGTATCCGGTATTACAATCTTTTATACGAAGCTTCTGACCGTTGATAATCAGCTGGTGATGATTCCCAATGGTGCTCTTTCCAATTCCAGTATCACCAATATCAGTCATATGGAAAAGCGTATGATTGATCTGCGTATCAGCGTTTCTTATGAAGCTGATCTGGCAGCTGCCAAGCGGGTTCTGGAGGAGACGGTGAGGCAGGACGAAGCTGCCCTGAAGGAGGAACCCATCACCATCTTCGTGTCGGATCTGGCAGACAGCAGCGTACAGATGGGTGTGCGGGTCTGGGTGAAGAATGAAGATTACTGGAACGCCCGATGGAGAATTACCGAGCATATCAAGCTGGCGCTGGATGCAAACGGAATCCCGATTCCGTATCCGCAGTTAGATGTTACGCTGAAGGATGGGAAATCCGGTTGACAGAAGCACTTTGATGTGCTAGTCTGTTATATATAGGCAGGGTATGCTTGACACTACAATAATGCTGTGTGCATTGGGAAAATTTAGGAGGATATTGGTTATGCAGCAGGGAACAGTAAAATGGTTTAATGCAAAGAAGGGTTATGGTTTTATCACAGATGAAGCCGGCAATGATGTATTTGTTCATTTCTCAGCACTGAATATGGACGGATTCAAGGAACTGAAGGATGGCGAGAAGGTAGAATTCGAGGTAACTGAGGGCGATAAGGGTCCGCAGGCTGCAAATGTTACACGTCTTGCTTAGAATTTGATAGATTCCATATAATAACGAAAAGACTATCACATTTGTGATAGTCTTTTTATCTCATAAAATGACTATTTTCAGGAAGGAAACAAAACATGAGTGATTGGATCGTACCGGCATATGACCTGGTGGAGGAGCGGGAACTGAAGGATATTTCCTCAAAGGGATATATATTAAAGCATAAGAAGAGTGGTGCACGGTTGTGTGTCATTGCCAACGATGATGACAACAAGGTCTTTTCCATCGGATTCCGGACACCGCCGGAGGATGAGACAGGAGTGCCACACATTATCGAGCATACCACCCTTTGTGGATCGGACAAGTTCCCGGTGAAGGATCCATTTATTGAACTTGCGAAGGGATCCCTCAATACTTTTTTGAATGCCATGACCTATCCGGAGAAAACGCTGTACCCCATTGCCAGCTGTAATGACAGAGATTATAAGAATCTGATGGATGTATATCTGGATGCGGTTTTCCATCCGAATATCACCCGTTACCGGGAGATTTTTATGCAGGAGGGTTGGCATTACGAACTGGAGGATGAGGATGGACCGCTGACCATCAATGGTGTGGTTTACAATGAAATGAAGGGGGCTTATTCCTCACCGGATGAGATTTTAGAGACTGCCATCATGCAGGCCCTTTTCCCGGACAATACCTACAGCCGTGATTCCGGGGGGAATCCGGATCATATCCCGGAGCTGACCTACGAGGCTTATCTGGAGTTTTATCATAAGTATTACCATCCATCCAATTCCTATATTTACCTGTACGGAAATCTGGATGTGGCAGAGCGTCTGGAGTGGATGGACCGGGAATATTTGAGTGAATTTGATCTGGCTCAGGTGGATTCCGAAATTCTGCTCCAGAAGCCCTTTACCCAGGTAAAGTATGTGGAGAAACCATACCCGGTTACGGAGGGAGAAGACTGTGCCTGCAACACCTATTTATCCTACAGTAAGGTGGTTGGCTCGGTGCTGGATGAAAAGCTTTATCAGGCCTTCAATGTTCTGGACTATGTGCTGGTGAGCTCCCCGGGGGCGCCGGTGCGGAAGGCCCTGATTGATGCAGGCATAGGGGAAGATGTGTACGGCTCCTACGAGGACGGAATTTTTCAGCCGGTATTTTCTATTGTGGCAAAAAATGCGAAGAAGGAAGACAGAGACCGCTTTGTCACGATTATCGAGGACACCCTTAAGAAGCTGGTTCAGGAGGGACTGAACAAAGATGCTCTCCTGGCAGGTATCAACAGCACAGAGTTTCGGTTCCGTGAGGCAGATTTCGGTCAGTTCCCCAAGGGACTTCTGTACGGTCTTCAGTGTATGGAAAGCTGGCTGTACGACGATACGTTGCCCTTTCTGCATCTGGAATGCCTGGATACCCTGCAGTTTCTGCGTCAGCAGATCGGAACCGGATATTTTGAGAAGCTGATCGAGACCTGCCTGCTTTCCAATTCCCATGGCGCAGTAGTTTCCGTAGTACCACAGCCCGGGCTGTTAGGTCTTCGGGAGGAGGCGTTAAAACAGAAGCTGGCGTCCTATAAGGAAAGTCTTTCCAGGGAACAGGTGAAGGCACTGGTGGAGCAGACCAGCAAGCTTCGGGAGTATCAGGAGACACCGTCCCCGGAAGAGGATCTTGAAAAGATTCCTATGCTCACCAGAGAGGACATGAAAAAGAAGGCAGAGCCCTTTACCAATATCCCGGAGCAGATCGGAAGTATTCCGGTGGTACGTCACGAGGTTGAGACCAACGGCATTGACTATATCACGCTGATGTTTTCCTGCGGTGACATTTCCCAGGAAATGATACCATATATGGGAATGCTGCGTTCCATCGTGGGGTATGTCAATACGGAGAATTACAGTTATGCAGATCTGGCAAATGCCATTAACATCCACACCGGCGGCGTATCCGCCGGCAGCGGAGTCTATCCGGTGATTACGGGAGAAGACGAAAATTCCGTAATGTTTGAGGTACGCATCAAGGTTTTGGAACAGGAACTGTCTCAGGCTCTTGCACTTTCCGATGAAATGATCCGGACTTCGAATCTGACAGATACAAGACGTATCCGGGAGCTGATTGCCCAGGTAAAGGCCAGACTGCAGACCAATTTAAGCAGCAGCGGTCATACGGTTGCCGCTATGCGTTCTCTGGCAGGGCAGTCCTCCTATGCCTTTTATCAGGATGCCACATTGGGAATCACCTATTACCGCAGCATCTGTGAAATGGAAAAAAGAATACAACAGGATCCCCAGGCAGTTACCGGTGTATTCCGGCAGCTGATGGAGCAGATTTTTGGCGCTTCCAGACTGACGGTGAGCTTTACCGGGACAAAGGAAGCTTACGACAGGGCGTGTCCGGTTCTGACGGAGTATCTTTCCAGACTTCCGGAGGGAACAAGGGAGGGACAGGCGGCACAGCTTACCCTTTCCCGGATGAGCGAAGGCTTTATGGATGCTTCCCAGATTCAGTATGTGGCCCGTTCCGGTAATTTCAGGAAGCACGGGTTTACTTACCGGGGCACTCTCAAGATTTTAAAGATGATCTTAAGCTATGAATATCTGTGGAACAACGTAAGGGTAAAGGGTGGTGCCTATGGCTGCATGAATTCCTTTCTGCGGACGGGAGACGGATACTTTGTGTCCTACCGGGATCCTAATCTTGCAGCCACCAATGAGATTTACGAGAAGATACCGGAATACGTGGCAGGCTTTGACGCCGATGAGCGGGATATGACCAAGTATATCATTGGAACCTTCGGCGCCTTAGATACACCGTTGACGCCGGAATCCAGAGGAAGCCGTTCTATGGCTGCTTACCTGGAACACCTGACCTATGAGGAAATCCAGAAGGAGCGGGAGGATATTCTGGCTGCCGGTCCTAAGGATATCAGGGCACTTTCTGATCTGGTGGCCTCCGTCCTGTCCGATGGATGCCTATGCGTCATCGGCAATGAGCAGGCGCTTCGGAGTGAAGGGAAAATGTTTGATACCCTTCAGGGGCTTACAGAGTAAGATTGATTGTAACTATTCAGGAGTAGCACAAAACACTTGCTGTTTTGTGCGTATGAAAATGATGTAATAGCAAAAATGCCATCGCGAAGCGAT
>ONEJ01000065.1 GCA_900316805.1 uncultured Lachnospiraceae bacterium | reverse complement strand
TGATTAGGAGGAAATTGAAATGTTAGTATCTGCAACAGAAATGCTTAAGAAAGCAAAAGCAGGCCACTATGCAGTTGGTCAGTTCAACATCAATAACTTAGAGTGGACAAAGTCAATTCTTCTTACCGCACAGGAGCTTAAAAGCCCGGTAATCCTTGGTGTATCTGAGGGTGCAGGTAAGTATATGACTGGTTTTGGTACCGTTGCTGCCATGGTTAAGGCTATGGATGAGGAGCTTGGAATCACAGTTCCGGTGGCGCTTCATCTGGATCACGGTTCTTATGAAGGATGCTATAAGTGCATTAAGGCTGGATTTACATCCATCATGTTCGATGGTTCCCACTATCCCATCGAGGAGAACGTTGCCAAGACGACAGAGCTTGTAAACGTAGCTCATGCAATGGGAATGTCCATTGAGGCCGAGGTTGGTTCTATCGGTGGCGAGGAAGACGGCGTTGTTGGTATGGGTGAGTGCGCAGATCCTGACGAGTGCAAGGCAATTGCAGATCTTGGCGTAGATATGCTTGCAGCAGGTATCGGTAACATTCACGGCAAGTACCCGGAGAACTGGGCAGGACTGAGCTTCGAGACACTGGATGCTGTTCAGGCTAAGACCGGTGTTATGCCGTTAGTTCTTCACGGTGGTACAGGTATCCCGGAGGATATGATCAAGAAGGCAATCTCTTTAGGTGTTGCTAAGATCAACGTGAACACAGAGTGCCAGCTTTCCTTTGCAGATGCTACACGTAAGTATATCGAGGCTGGAAAGGATCTTGAGGGCAAGGGATTTGATCCTAGAAAACTGCTTGCACCGGGCGCTGAGGCTATCAAGGCTACCGTTAAGGAGAAGATGGAATTATTCGGATCTGTAGGCAAGGCAGAATAAATTTTTAAAATTTTTAAAAAAATGCTTGCAATTTGAATCGAAAAGTTGTATTTTAGATTCAGACATTATGTGAGATTTGAACGAGGGCGTTCCAACAAGGATTGGAATGCCCTTTTTTCGTTAAAACTTCACATAAAATATAAGATTACAATCAAGGGGATTTGATTGTTTGAAAAGAAAGGATGTTGTGAAAATGAGTGATTATTTTAACGTTGCAGACATTTTCGGAGAGAACGTATTTAACGATGCAGTGATGCAGGCACGTCTTCCGAAGAAAGTTTACAAGAAACTCCATGAGGTCATGGAAGAGGGCAAAGAGCTTGATCTTGAAACCGCTGATGTGATTGCACATGAGATGAAGGAATGGGCCATTGAGAAGGGCGCTACCCATTATACCCACTGGTTCCAGCCACTGACCGGCGTTACTGCCGAGAAGCATGACTCCTTCATTACCGCTCCAATGTCAAACGGAAAGGTACTGATGAGTTTTTCCGGTAAGGAATTAATCAAGGGTGAGCCGGATGCATCTTCTTTCCCGTCAGGTGGTCTTCGAGCTACCTTCGAGGCAAGAGGATATACCGCTTGGGATTGTACCTCACCGGCCTTTGTTCGTCAGGATGCCGCAGGCGCAACACTTTGCATTCCTACTGCTTTCTGTTCTTACACCGGCGAGGCACTGGATCAGAAGACTCCGCTTCTCCGTTCCATGGAAGCCATCAACGATCAGGCGCTTCGTTTACTGAGACTGTTCGGTAACACTACTTCTAAGAAGGTTACTCCTTCCGTAGGACCGGAGCAGGAGTACTTCATCGTTGACCGTGAGAAATACTTACAGCGTAAGGATCTGATCTTTACCGGACGTACCCTTTTCGGTGCTATGCCTCCGAAGGGACAGGAGATGGACGATCATTACTTTGGTGCAATCCGTGAGAGAATTGCAGCGTACATGAAGGATGTCAACAAGGAGCTTTGGAAGTTAGGCGTTTCCGCAAAGACACAGCACAACGAGGTTGCTCCGGCACAGCACGAGCTGGCTCCGATCTATGCTGAGTGTAACGTGGCAGTTGACAACAACCAGCTGATCATGGAGACATTAAAGAAGGTGGCAGGACGTCACGGATTACAGTGTCTGCTTCATGAGAAGCCATTTGCCGGTGTCAATGGTTCCGGTAAACATAACAACTGGTCCATCACGACAGATGATGGCATCAATCTTCTGGATCCGGGTGCTACACCACATGAGAACGTACAGTTCTTAATGGTTCTGACCTGTATCTTAAAGGCAATCGATGAGCATGCAGCACTGCTTCGTGCATCTGCAGCAGATGTAGGAAATGACCACAGATTAGGAGCCAATGAGGCACCACCGGCAATCCTTTCCGTATATCTTGGAGATCAGCTTGGGGATGTGATCAACCAGCTGGTCAGCACAGGAGCTGCTACCCACAGCTTAGAGGGAGAGAAGTTAGAGACCGGTGTTAAGACACTTCCGGACTTTATGAAGGATGCTACCGACCGTAACCGTACTTCACCATTTGCCTTTACAGGTAACAAGTTCGAGTTCCGTATGGTTGGCTCTCAGGATTCCGTTGCACAGGCAAATATCGTATTAAATACCATCGTTGCTGAGGCATTTTCCGATGCCTGCGATATCCTTGAGAAGGCAGAGGATTTTGAACTTGCCGTACATGATCTTATCAAGACCTATGCAAAGGATCACCAGAGAGTGGTATTCAATGGCAATGGTTACTCCGATGAGTGGGTTGCAGAGGCTGAGAAGAGAGGACTTCCAAATATCAAGTCCATGGTAGATGCCATTCCGGCATATATTGCTCCGGAATCTGTTGCAGCATTTGAAAAATTCGGTGTATTTACCAAGGCTGAGCTTACCTCTCGTGTAGAGATCGAGTATGAGACCTATGCAAAGACCATTAACATCGAAGCAAAGACCATGATCGATGTAGCAGGAAAGCAGATCATCCCGGCTGTCATCAGGTATGTGACCTCTCTTGGTGAGTCTGTCAATACCGTTAAGAGCGCATGTGCTTCTGCTGATATCAGTGTCCAGACCGGACTTCTGACCAAGTGCTCTGCACTTCTTGCACAGGCACAGAATGCCCTGACTAAGCTTGAGGAGGTTACCGCAGAGGGCGGCAAGATGGAAGAGGGAAGAGATCAGGCTGTTTATTACAGAGATACCGTTAAGGCAGCTATGGATGCTCTCCGTGCTCCGGTAGATGAACTTGAGATGATCGTTGACAAGGATGTATGGCCAATGCCATCATACGGCGATCTGATCTTTGAAGTATAGAAGCATATTATTAGCTGAATCCTATTAAATGAAAAACGACATTTTTCTTGAGCCACGAAGCTGTGGATACCAGGGAAAGTGTCGTTTTTTTTATAGATAAAAAGGAGGAAAATGTTATGGAACAACAAATTATGGAATTTATCAACGAAAACATATTTGGCATCTGGTTTCTGATCGGTGCCGCACTGGTATTCTGGATGCAGGCAGGTTTTGCTATGGTAGAAACTGGTTTTACCAGAGCAAAAAATGCCGGCAACATCTTAATGAAGAACCTGATGGACTTCTGTATTGGTACCGTGATGTTCATCCTGATCGGTTTCTCATTGCTGCTGGGAGAAGATATGGTTGGCTTGATCGGAAAGCCTGGATTTGATATTTTCACCAACTATGCAAATTTTGATTTTTCAAACTTCGTATTTAACTTAGTATTCTGTGCAACCACAGCAACCATCGTATCCGGTGCTATGGCTGAGAGAACAAAATTCTTATCCTACTGTATTTATTCTGCTGTTATTTCCGGCTTGATCTACCCGATTGAGGCACACTGGATCTGGGGCGGTGGCTGGCTGGCACAGATGGGATTCCACGATTTTGCCGGTTCCTGTGCAATTCACATGGTTGGTGGTATTTCCGCATTGATTGGTGCCGCAATTCTTGGACCCCGTATTGGTAAGTTTACCAAGGATAAGAGTGGTAAGATTGTGAAAGTCAATGCTTTTCCGGGACATAATCTTCCGCTTGGCTGTTTAGGGTGTTTCATTCTCTGGTTTGGATGGTATGGATTTAACGGAGCTGCATGTACCAGTGGTTCACAGCTTGCCAGCGTATTCCTTACCACAACCGTTGCTCCGGCTATTGCAACCGTTGTATGTATGATCTTTACATGGCTGAAATATGGCAAGCCGGATGTTTCTATGTGTCTGAATGCATCCCTTGCAGGTCTTGTTGCGATCACAGCTCCTTGTGATGTAACCGATTGTTTAGGTGCAGCAGTCATTGGTGCTGTTGCCGGTTTACTGGTAGTATTTGGGGTTTGGCTTCTTGATTACAAGCTTCATGTGGATGACCCGGTTGGTGCCGTTGCCGTGCATATGATGAACGGTATCTGGGGAACTCTTGCCGTTGGTTTATTCGCAACAGAGACTGCTCCGGGATTTGAGATGGCCGGTATTACCGAGGGTCTTTTCTATGGCGGCGGATTCAAGCTTTTAGGTATTCAGGCTTTAGGTGTTCTGACCGTTGGTGCATGGGCAGCAGTAGCTATTACAATCACTTTCTTCGTCATTAAGGCTACCATTGGTCTTCGTGTTTCTGAGGAAGAGGAAATTGTTGGTCTGGATGCAAAAGAGCATGGTCTTGCATCTGCTTACTCAGGATTCGCTATCATGGATGTTTCCAACACCATGACCATGGATGTCAACGAGAATACAGATCTTGGTACTACAGAGTACGAGGAGGCAACTCCTGCAAAGAAGGATGCAGCAGTCAAAGTGGTTTCTGCTTTACCGCATGATGCAACCGGCATTTACAAGGTTGTTATTGTTGCAAAGCTGTCAAGATACGATCACTTAAAGAAGGCTATGAACGATCTCGGTGTGACAGGTATGACCTGTACACAGGTTATGGGATGTGGTATCCAGAAGGGTTCCGGCGAGAAATATCGTGGTGTTGAAGTGGATGCTACCTTACTTCCGAAGATCAAGGTTGAGGTTGTCGTAAGCAAGATTCCTGTAGAAAAAGTTGTTGAAACTGCAAAGAAGGCTCTCTATACCGGACATATCGGCGATGGCAAGATCTTCGTATACGATGTTGCCAAGGTTGTTAAGGTTCGTACCGGTGAAGAGGATGTGGCAGCATTACAGGATGTTGAATAATATTGCACTAATCTAAAGGCTAGATTAGTGAATCTAATCCCCTTAGTTTTAGTATACATCAACAGCAGACCCCCTGGCGTAAGCCGGGGGCTTTTGCTGTTCTGGGAAGTGATACCATTTTTGTCGATAAAAAAGTGTTCCTATTCGTGGCTTTTTTTGGTATAATAAGATAAGCTATAGTCTTAGAACAGGGGGCTTTTATGAATTACGGGAGAGCGGCTTTAAAAAAACGGGCGCATGGTATTGATGCGAAGTCCGTGAAGATACGCAGAAAAATTGGGGTAATTCTGCTGAAGTTAATACTTGTCAGTATACTGGTGACCGGTTGTGTGGGGGTATGTACTGTCGTTGGCGCGGTAGAGGGGATTCTGTCTTCAGCCCCGGATGTGTCGGAAATGGATGTGATCCCCACCGGATATTCCACAACGGTTCTTGCCAGGGATGGAAGTGAGATAGCAAAGCTGGTAGCTGCCGGCTCCAACCGGAAGTATGTGACGCTGGACGAGATTCCCGAGGATCTTCAGCATGCAGTGGTGGCGATTGAGGATTCCCGCTTTTATGAGCACAACGGAATCGATTTGAAGGGCATTGCCAGAGCGTTGATAGCGGATATCAAAGCCATGGATACCTCCCAGGGAGCCAGTACCATTACCCAGCAGCTGGTAAAGAACAATGTCCTTTCCGAGCAGTGGGCCAATGAGAATGACGGCAAGATCTCCAAGCTGGAGAGAATAGAACGACAGGTACAGCGTAAGATCCAGGAGATGTATATCGCTGTAGAACTGGAGAAGAAGGTCGATGATAAGGACTGGATTCTGGAGAATTACCTCAATTCCATCAATCTGGGAAGTAATACTCTGGGGGTTGAGGCAGCAGCAGAACGCTATTTTGGAAAGAGCGTGTCGGAGCTGACGCTGTCAGAGTGCACGGTAATCGCGGGAATTACCAAGAATCCTGCCGGTTACAATCCAATCCTTCATCCCCAGGCCAATGCCGATCGGCGTAAGCTTGTGCTGAACGAAATGAAGGAACAGGGATATATCACGGAGGAGCAGTATGAGGAAGCGCTGGCAGATGATGTGTATGACCGCATTTCCGAGCACAATGATATTGTGTCTGCTTCCATGAATACGTATTTTGTGGATGCAGTCATTGATGATGTGGCAGAGGACCTGATGGAGAAGAAGGGGTATTCCGAGAGTGACGCCTACAAGGCAATCTATCAGGGAGGCCTCACCATCCGCTCTACCCAGGATCTGAATGTGCAGAAGATCTGTGACCAGGAGGCGGCAAATTCTGACAATTATGTGTCCGGCACGAAATATTCCTTTTTCTTATCCTTCCAGGTAAAAAAGAAGGATGGCTCCATCAAGACCTACACCAACCAGACGATGCTTTCCTATTACAAGGAAAAGTACAATAATCAAGATTATTCCATAAATTTCAACACAAAGAAGGAGTGCAAGGCTGCCATCCGCCAGTACGAGAAGGATGTCCGGGAAAAGGGAGACAAGCTTATTAAGGAATCGGAGTATATTTTCTATACAGTGCAGCCACAGATTGCCATGACCATTATGGATCAGTCAAAGGGAGAGGTTCGTGCGATTGTGGGGGGCAGAGGCAAGAAGGCAGGAAACCGTACCTGGAACCGGGCAACCAAAACCTGCAGACAGCCGGGATCTACCTTTAAGATCATTGCCTGCTATGCACCGGCACTGGATGCCGGTGGTAAGACCCTGGCTTCGGTTCAGGATGATGCTCCCTTTACGGTGGGGTCGAAGACCTACAATAATTATGATTTTAAGTATCGGGGATATACCAATATCCGCACGGCCATTACGAATTCCATCAATATCGTGACGGTAAAGACACTACTGGATATCGGCGTGGATCTGGGCTTTGCATACGCAAAAGAGTTTGGGTTTACCACGCTGGACGAAAACGACCGAAATCTGGGTCTTTCCCTGGGAGGCCTTACCAATGGTGTAAAGAATCTGGAACTGACGGCGGCCTATGCGGCCATTGCCAATGAGGGGGAGTATATTGAGCCAAGCTTTTATACCCAGGTGCTGGATCATGATGGAAATGTGATCCTGGATAATACGCAGACCAAGGACAGGCATCAGGTTCTTCAGAAGGAAACAGCGTGGCTGGTCACGGATGCCATGAAGGACGTTATGACCTCCGGAACCGGAACACGTGCTTATTTTGGCACGAAGATGGCCCAGGCCGGTAAGTCGGGAACTACAACGGCCAACAGAGATGCACTTTTTGCCGGCTTTACGCCCTATTATACCTGCGTGGTATGGGGAGGCTACGATGATAACTCAAAGCAGGCCGGCGGTACCACCGGTTACCCGAAGAATCTCTGGAGATCGGTCATGAGCCGTATCCACGCAGATTTAGAGCCGAAGGATTTCACGAAGCCCAAGGGAATTACCCAGAAGACTGTATGTAAGAAATCAGGCCTGCTCCCACGCAAGGATGTGTGCGATAAGGATCCACGGGGATCACAGAACTATAAGGAATACTTTGCTAAGGATGCCGTGCCGCAGGAACAATGTGACCACCACATTGTTCTGTCAATCTGCAAGGAATCCGGGGAAATTGCCGGAGAATACTGTCCCGAGGATCAAGTGCAGAAGAAAATATTCATTGTTGACGCTCAGCAGGGATCCGCAGATTATAAGTACTGTGTGTCAAAGAAGCTTCAGGACAGCCTTTGCTCGATTCACGATGAAAACTATGTTCCACCGGAGTCGGGGGACGATGGGGAACCGGATGATGAAGAAGACCCGGATGATGGGCAAGCCCCGGGAGAAACGCCTGCTGAGGAGGAACCTGGGGAAGAGATACCCGGGGAGATTGAGATCCCCCAGTGATAAGGGGATGTGGCCACTGGGCTTTGATAGAATAGAAATAACACGGAGAAAACAGATGGGTATGGATGAATTAGGATACCGTGTGGTTTACACAGGAGGCGAGGGAGAAATCGTTGAGAAGAAGTCCCGCTTTATAGCCACGGTAAAGCCTGTGGAATCTGAGGATGAGGCTTCAGCATTTATTGCTGAGATGAAGAAGAAATACTGGGATGCCAGACATAATTGTTCGGCATTTGTCATCGGAGCAAGACAGGAACTGACCCGCTGCTCCGACGACGGGGAGCCGGCCCAGACCGCAGGACGGCCTATGTTAGATGTACTTCTTCGGGAGGGTATCACCAATGTGGCAGTAGTGGTTACCAGATATTTTGGCGGAGTGCTTCTTGGCACCGGCGGTCTGGTACGGGCCTATCAGGCAGCAACCCAGGCGGGACTTGCCGCCTCTGTGGTTATTGAGAAGAAGCCGGGCAGGAAGCTTGTGATTGGCACGGACTATACCGGGCTGGGAAAACTGCAGTATCTGTTTGCACAGCTGGGAATTTCCATACTGGATACCGCCTATGGAGCCGATGTGGAGCTTTCGGTCATGGTTCCCCTTCCACAGCAGCAGAAGGTGGAGAAGGAAATCACGGAGAAAACCAGCGGCAGTGCAAAGCTGGAATGGGGGGAAGAGGTTCTTTACGCAGAACTGGAGGACAAAGTAATGATTTTTGAGTAATTTTCAGAATTTTTGAAAAAACTTAGACTTTTTTAATTTTGGGTGTTGACAGAAGTGGGATATCCATGTATAATACCATTTGTTGAGACAACAATGGCCCATCGCCAAATGGTAAGGCAACGGACTCTGACTCCGTCATTTCAAGGTTCGAATCCTTGTGGGCCAGCTAAGCATAGCCTCGGCAGAGAGATCTGCCGAGGCTTTTTGTGTTGTATATTATTTGAGAGTCAGACTATGATTTAAGACCGGACATTTTAAAGGAACTGCCGGTTGCCACTACCGTAGGAAACCATGATGCGGATAATCCAAACTATACCTATCATATTAACACACCAAATAGCAGTGAACTTGGTTCCAACAACATTGTGGGTGGAGATTACTATTTCACTTATGGGGATGTCCTTTTCATCATGCTGAACACACAGGGTACAAAGGTGGAAGAACATAAGAAGTTCATTCAGGAAACAGTGGCTGCAAATCCGGACTGCAAGTGGAGAATTGTCACACTGCATCAGGATATCTATGGTTCCGCAGGACATTCCAATGAACCGGAGATCGCCAACTTAAGATATGATCTGGTACCGGCTTTCCAGGAGAACGACATTGATGTGGTTTTATCCGGACATGATCATGCGTATTCCCGTTCCAAGATGATGTTGACAGCAAAAAAAACATTCGAATATACGGATGATGAATTCGACGAAATGCTGGACAAGGATCTGGATGCCGGTGAGAATCCGAAAGGACTTACCACGGCACCTGGAAATCTCCCGACAGCTACAGAAGATAGTAAGGAAAAAGAACTGGAGCAGGCTTATCTGGACTATTTGACCAGCATTATGGATGCAGATACCGTTGTCAATCCTAAGGGTATCCTTTACGTGACAGCAAACTCCGCATCCGGAAGCAAGTTTTACGACCTGGTACCTCGTGAGCAGACTTACGTTGCAAGCAGATGGCAGGGGGATGCACCGACTTACTCCGTTGTTGAGGTTAATGACAATACCTTTAAACTGGATACTTATCGTACCGACACAGACGATAAGATTGATACATTTACTATCAGGAAGAAAGTTCCAGCAAAGGGAAGCGCGGTTAAGGATTCCAAATCAGGTGTGACTTACAAGGTGACAAAGTCCGGTGCGGCTTCGGGAACTGTTCAGTTTGCTAAGGTTTCTGATCAGAAGCTTTTTGTGAAAAAGGGATTAAGTAAGAAGGTAAAGATTAAGGCAATCTAAGAATCATAATGAAGGCTCTGGTTTACATAACGAATTGTAATTTTTTGCAAAATCCGCTATACTACAGTTATTGAAGTAGTATAGCGGATTTATTGCGGCGCATGGCGCTGTCGGTATGAGGAAGAACATTTTCCCAAAGACCCGGACTATGAGGTCAGGATGGATCGCCTCATGGAAGTGATGCAGAAGCACGAGGAGGATTCCTGCCGGGAAACCTGGAGCGTGTGGCTTCGGTATTTTGTCACCATGGGGAATGAGGAGTGGAAATCATTTTGGAGGAACAAGTGAAATGTATGAATTTGACAGCACAGTAAGATATAGTGAAGTAGATCAGGAAGGAAAACTTACATGGATCGCGCTGATGGATTATTTTCAGGATTGCAGCGTATTTCATTCCGAGAAGGTGAATCTCGGCGTGGAGTATCTTGGGAAAAGACATCTGGCCTGGGTACTTTCCTCCTGGCAGCTCTGTATGGAACATATGCCGAAGCTGGCAGAGAAGGTTAAGGTGCAGACCTGGCCTTACGACATGAAGGGCTTTTATGGATACCGAAATTTTGTGTTGCGTGATGAGAAGGA
Organism: uncultured Lachnospiraceae bacterium; assembly: GCA_900316805.1. Classification (GTDB taxonomy): domain Bacteria; phylum Bacillota; class Clostridia; order Lachnospirales; family Lachnospiraceae; genus Roseburia. The sequence continues at coordinate 82,288 of ONEJ01000065.1, read as the reverse complement.
TGAGATGCTGGCATTTGCCAATTCTGTCTGGGTGCTGGTGGATACCGAGACCGGAAGACCGGTGAAAGTGCCCCAGGAGATGAAAAATACCTATGGTATGGAGCCACAGCTTCCCATGGAATGCAGTTCCAGAAAGATTGAGATTCCAAAGGAATGCGAGATACATGAGAAATTTACGGTCCCGGCATATTTTATCGATACGAACCAGCATATGAATAACAGCCGCTATGTGCAGGTGGCACTGAAGTATCTGCCGGAGGATTTCCGGGCAGAGGAAATCCGGGTGGAATACCGGAGGGCAGCTCTGCAGAATGATGTGCTGACACCGAAGGTAAGTATCGGGGAAGACAGAGTTACCGTAGTGCTCTGTGGAGAGGATGACAGACCGGATGCGGTTATCGCATTCCTGCGTAAACAGGTAACCGGGTAAGACATGCAGGGAACATGAGATTGCAGGGAAGCACGAAAACAGACAAAACAGAGAAATCAGGGAAAACCACAAGAGAGTAGGATTGATTGGTATTCGGATGAAGGAGAACAAAGAAATGAAGCTAGGAGAATATCAGGAGCTATATTATAGGAAGAAAGTAGATTTTGGCGTGTATCTGTCAGACAGCATGACAGGCGACAATCTGGTGCTGCTGCCGGCAAAGCAGGTGCCGAAGGATGCTGCGCCGGGAGAGAAAGTGCGGGTCTTTTTATATAAAGACTCCAAAGACCGGCTCATTGCCACCACCAACGAGCCAAAGCTGACAGTAGGGTCCTACGCCCCGCTTGTGGTGAGGGAAGTCAGCAAAATCGGCGCATTTCTGGACTGGGGGCTGGAAAAAGATCTGCTCCTTCCCTATCGGGAGATGATCGGCCGCCCTGAGGCAGGAGATGAGATTCTTGTTACCCTTTATATTGACAAGAGCAGCCGCCTCTGTGCCAGCATGCGGGGACTGTACGAGCTGCTTGCCAAGGACTCCCCTTATCAGAAGGGGGATACCGTCCGGGGAAGGGTTTATGAATTTTCCGATAATTTCGGCACTTTTGTGGCGGTGGATGACCGCTATTCGGCAAGAATTGCAAACTCGGAGGATCACAGCTTTCTGAAGATTGGGGATGTGATCGAGGCAAAGGTTACGGCGGTGAAGCCTGACGGCAAGCTGGATCTGACCCTCCGGGAGAAGGCCTATATCCAGATGGATGCGGATGCAGAAAAGCTATTGGAGCTGCTGGACTCTTATTCCGGCGTGCTTCCCTTTACGGAGAAGGCAAGCCCCGAGGTGATCAAGCGGGAGACGGGACTGAGCAAAGCTGCTTTTAAGCGGGCTGTGGGACGTCTCTATAAGGAAAGAAAAATTACTTTACAGGATGGAAAAATTCGAAAGAACTGATATAATAACAGAAGGATTAATTTTGAGGAGGATATATTAAGATGAAGAATGTGATCAGTACAGACAAGGCTCCGGCAGCAATCGGGCCGTACTCACAGGCAATTGAGGTAAATGGAATGGTATATACATCCGGTGTAATTCCGGTGGTTCCGGAGACGGGAGAGATTCCGGAGGGCTCCAAGGCACAGGCGAGACAGGCTTTTACCAACATGAAGAATCTCGTGGAGGCTGCCGGCTGCAGCATGGAGCAGGTGGTGAAAACTACGGTATTTATTAAGGAGATGGATGATTTCGGTGCAATCAACGAGGTGTATGCGGAATTTTTCCCAGCACCGTATCCGGCAAGAAGCTGCGTTGAGGTGGCACGCCTGCCCAAGGACGTTATGCTGGAAGTAGAGGCAATTGTTCAGAAGTAGATCTATCTGAAGAATGAACCAGAATAAAAAAGAGGGACTGCATACACTGCAGTCCCTCTTTTTAAACGGACATATCAAAATTACTGCCAACATTCGGATTTACCGAAAGCTCCATCATCTTTGCCAGTCCGGCGTTCATTGCCTCGCTGGTATCCAATGTCTTGTCCAGCATCTTAAGGCTGACGGCTCCTGCCACGGAATTTGGTTCGGAAGCACTGACAGCACTGAGCGCGGGACCGATCGATCCAATATTCATATTCACGCCACCTCCTGTTGGAAATCTCCAATCAATGTTTCTCTTTATTTCTGATTTCATTATGCCACAAAAGGGAGAAAATAGCAAGGGAAAGGAGGTTGACACATATACGTAGCTTTGCTATAATAGCGTTGTAACAAATTGTAACAAGTTTGTAATAACAAATGGTAAAAACTGAAACTCAAATTCTTGGAGGACAGAAATGATACAAAAGTATATACTTAAATTGACTGCATGCGGTTTGGCAGGAGTTTTGACAGTAGGAAGCTTTGCCTTTGGTGCAGAGGCTGCTCCGGTGGCAGGAGTTTCCGGATATACGGCAGATCTTGCAGCTGCAGCTTCCCTTCCCACGGCGGGCTTTTCCCTTGCACTCAGCCAGTGCGCTGCATCCGTTGGAGATGAGGCGGTTGTAGCCAGTGCGCAGCCAAAGGTTTCGGAGAATGAGACACCGGTGGTGAAGTCAGAGTACGAGGATATTGCAGTTGCCACGGTGACGGATTATGTTCACATCCGTAAGAAACCATCTGCGGAGAGCAAGTCTCTGGGAAAACTTTACACAAATAATGTGGGAACCGTTATCGGCAGGAAGGGTGACTGGTACAAGATCAAGTCCGGATCTGTTACCGGATATGTAAAGAGTGATTATGTCAAGGTTGGTGACGAGGAGCTTGCTAAGAAGGCGGGACGCCGGGTGGCTCTTGTGGAGACAGAGACCTTAAAGGTTCGTAAGAAAGCATCCAAGAAGTCCGAGGTTATTACCCTGGTTCCGGGAGGCGATGACCTTACCGTAACAGACGAGTCGAAAGACGGATGGGTTGGCGTATCTGTAGATACAGGCGAAGGAGAAGGAAGCGGATATGTATCCCTTGACTACGTTACGTTATCTACGGAATATACTTACGCCGAGTCCGCAGCGGAGGAGAAAGCCCGTCTCAAGAGAGAAGAGGAAGAGCGTAAGGCGGCAGCGGAGGCTGCTCTTAAGGCACAGCAGGCTGATCGTGTGACTTCTTCCGGAAGTTCATCCTCCGGAAGTTCTTCTTCCGGCAGCAGTAGTTCTTCTTCCAGCAGCAGTAGTTCTTCTTCCAGCAGCAGCTCCTCTACGGAGTCATCCTATGAAGCACCCAGTGGATCCGATGGATCGGCGGTTGCAAGCTACGCCTGCCAGTTTGTCGGTAATCCTTACGTATATGGTGGAACAAGCCTGACCAACGGAGCGGACTGCTCAGGTTTCGTTATGTCGGTTTATGCAAAATTCGGCATCAGCCTGCCCCACAGCTCCAGCGCCATGAGAAGCTGCGGTTACGCTGTCAGCACATCGGAGATGCAGCCGGGAGATATCGTCTGCTATAGCGGACATGTAGGAATCTACATTGGCAATAATTCAATCGTTCATGCAAGTACGCCGAGCTCAGGAATCAAGATTACCTCTCCGGCTAATTACAGAACGATTCTGACAGTAAGAAGAATTTTCTAAAGTAAGTTTTCGGACTGAAATGAACAGAAAAATCAGGAACGGGTCGTACAGTGTCATGTGCGGCTCGTTCTCGTGTAAATACCAGGTGGATGGTATTAAAAAATAAAAGAAGAGGTGTGAAGATGCAAAGGATAAAGAAGGCGTGGATTTTATTGGCATTACTGGTGTTTTTTACCGGTATATACCCGGGGGATACAGCATATGCAGCTGCTACAGTGAAGGTACAGGCACAAAACCCTGTGGTGATCGTATTAGATCCCGGCCATGGAGGCTATGACGGCGGAGCCTGCAGAATCTGGGGGAAGAAAAAATATTATGAGAAAAACCTGAATCTGTCCATTGCCCTTGCCTGCAAAAGAGAACTGGAGAAATACAGCGGGGTCAAGGTTTACCTGACCCGTACCGGGGATAAATATCTGTCTCTTGACAAAAGGGTGTCCAACGCAAAACAGAAAAAGGCAGACTTGCTGGTGTGCCTGCACAATAATGCGGCCGAAAGCTCCAGAATTCGTGGCGCTTGCGTGTATTATCCCAACAGCGGATGGGATGCCGAGATTGGGAAAGATGGAAAGGATCTGGCCCGCTGTATCCAAAACCGTCTGGTGAAAAGCTGCGGCATAAAAAATAATGGAACTATGTACCGGAATTCTGCCAATCGTTCGAGATATTCCGACAAGTCCATCGCGGATTACTACCAGGTGATCAAGGGAAGCAAGCTTGCGGGATTTCCGGCAGTGATTGTGGAACATGCCTATGTGAGCAATCCGGAGGACTGCAAACAGTTTCTGGGGAGTGCCGATAAGCTGAGAAAACTGGGTGCAGCAGATGCCATGGGAATTGCAGATTATCTGGGACTTGTAAAAAATACCGATCCGGAGTTTACCTCTGTTACCCTGGAGGAGGATGGTACGGTAAAACTCTGCTGGGAACCCGGACTTTATTATCAGAAGCAGATTTTGTACCGGAGAGAGTCGGGACAGACCGGTTACACCAAGGTGGCTGCTTTTGAGGATCCGGAAGTACAGGAATATGTGGATACATCTGCATCACCGGGAATAACCTATGAATACCTGCTGGCTTCCTATTATACGGGGAAGCATGGCTTTGGCTATACGGGGCTTACAGACATTGAAGAACTGGTTATCCCGGCACAGCCGACCGGGGAGGGAGAAACCGAAAATCCGGAAAATTCAGACAATTCACAGAATACACAGGGGGAAACCGTTCAGGAACAGGGTAATCAGAATTCCAGTGAGGGGAATCTGACGTAAGTTGGTACTTTGCAGGCAGAAAATTCATAATTGTCCGTCAAATGAAGCTATGAATCTCCATCTTTCATTTGCAGGAGACAAAAAAAGAGCAAATATACAAAGTGTACAAATTTTGTAAAAAACAAAGACTGGGCGGGAAAAAGTTATCCACAATTTGAAAGGATCAAATGCCCAAAAATCAAGTTATACACGAAGTTATGCACGTTATCCACATTGGAGCATGTTTATTTCAAGGTGGATTTAGGCTAAAAAAGAACGACTGTTTTGTTGAGAAATCATAAATTTTGTCGATTGAAGTCGAAATGCAAAAAATGGATTGACATTTCAAATGTAAAAAAAAGAGAGAAAAAACGGAAAATTGTCGAACAAAAGAATATTTGCCAAATGTTTACTTTTTTGATATACTAACCCTGTTATGATAAAAAAGATTGATATCGCTGGAATTGCGTTGGATAATTATACGGTCCGTGAGACCATCATGCAGATCGAAAAACAGATGTCTGACCATGGGTTCCATACAATTGAAGAAGTGAATATGGATATGCTGATGCTGATGGAGACGGACGAAGCGGTTCGCCAGGCTCTGACAACGGTGGAGCACACGATTATTGCAGAGGCCGGAATACTGGATGCCGTAGGTGCAGGCTCTTATCAGCGCAGGCATGAGATTGAGCATCATGATTTCTTCTATGAAATGATGAAGCGGATTGAACGAAATCATAAGACGGTTTTCCTCATCGGGGATACGGAAGAGAATACCAGGAAAGCGAAAGAAGATCTGGAGGAACAATATCCCAAGTGCGTGATTGGCGGTACGGAGGCGCTGGAGACCTGTCAGGGAACGGTGGATGCCATCGTGAATGAAATCAATTCCACGACACCGGATGTAATACTCAGTTTTCTTCCGAGCCCGGAGCAGGAGCATTTTCTTATGGAAAACAAAGATAAGCTGTCGGCGGGGTTATGGTATGGCGTCGGTGACAGAAAACATCATAAATCGGGAAAACGCTTAATGGAAGGACTGCGAAGACTGATACGTACCAGAAGGCTGGAGAAGCACCTGAACAGTTACGAACAGGAAAAAAATCATTGATTGTTCAATATGAATAATAAAAATTCACTAAGTTCTGAAAAAGAAAAAAGAGGAAATGTATAGAAAATGCACATTTCCCCTTTATTTTTTTGAGGAAATGTCTTAAAATAAAGTTTGACATTTATGCAAATGTCAAATTTGGGGAGAAGGAGAATGGGCTATGATTTCCAATCAGATACTTCAGAACACAATTGATGGACTAAAAGGGATTACACGCACGGATTTATGCGTAATTGATGTAGAGGGAAATATTCTTGCCGCGACCTTTCCGGAAGCGGATAAGTTTGTTGTACCGGCACAGGAATTTGTAGGTTCGCCTGCGGACAGTCAGGTGGTTGCCGGATGTCAGTTTTTTAAGGTGTTTGACGAACACCAGCTTGAGTATATTCTTCTGGCATACGGGGATACCGAGGATGTGTATATGATAGGCAAGATGGCGGTGTTCCAGATTCAGAATCTGCTGGTTGCCTACAAGGAACGATTTGACAAGGATAATTTTATTAAGAATCTGATTCTTGACAATCTGCTTTTGGTAGATATCTACAACAGGGCCAAGAAGCTCCATATTGAGACGGAGGTGCGCCGTGTGGTATTCCTTGTGGAGACCAACAGGGAAAAGGACGGCAACGAGCTGGAAAAAATCCGGGGACTGTTCGGGGGAAAGTCGAAGGATTTCGTCACTGCAGTTGATGAGAAGGATATCATTGTGGTGAAGGAACTGGGGGAGAATGAGACCTATGAGGATCTGAAACGGACGGCAGATGTGATCATTAATCTGTTCCGTTCAGACAAAAGCTGCAACACACATATCGCATACGGAACCATCGTCGGGGAACTGAAAGAAGTATCCCGCTCCTATAAGGAAGCCCGTATGGCACTTGATGTGGGTAAGATTTTTTTTGAGGATCAGGATGTGATCGCTTATTCCCAGCTGGGCATCGGGCGTCTGATCTATCAGCTGCCGATACCTTTGTGCAAAATGTTTATCCGGGAAATTTTCGGAGACAAGTCTCCGGATGATTTTGACGAGGAATTGTTGTCAACGATCAACAAGTTTTTCGAGAACAATCTTAATGTTTCGGAAACCTCAAGACAGCTGTATATTCACAGGAATACGCTGGTATACCGGTTGGATAAGCTGCAGAAGAGCACGGGACTGGATCTTCGTGTTTTTGAGGATGCAATTACCTTTAAGATTGCTCTTATGGTAGTCAAGTATATGAAATATATGGAATCCCTTGACTACTAAATTTGTTTAAAGGAGTAACCATGATTAAACTGGAACATGTCAGTAAGTCATATTCTGCAGGTACGCCTGCGTTAAATGATGTCAATTTGGAAATTGAGAACGGCGAATTTGTGTTTATCGTCGGAGACAGCGGCTCCGGCAAATCTACACTGATCCGTCTGCTTTTAAAAGAACTGGAACCATCAGAGGGAACCGTTACCATCAACGGACAGGTGCTTGGCAAAATCAAGCACAAGCAGCTGCCGAAGTTCCGGCGTAAGCTGGGGGTGGTTTTTCAGGATTTCCGGCTTTTGAAGGACCGGAATGTGTTTGATAATGTGGCTTTTGCCCAGAAGGTAGTGGGGGAGCCCGGCAGCAGGATCAAAAAGCAGGTGCCACGGATGCTGTCCATGGTAGGTCTGGCAGCGAAATACCGGTCCTATCCCAAGCAGTTGTCCGGTGGAGAACAGCAGAGAGTTGCCATTGCGAGAGCACTGGTGAATGATCCGGGTATTCTTCTGGCAGATGAGCCTACCGGAAATCTGGACAACAACAATGCCTGGGAGATTATGAAGCTTTTGGAGGAGATTAACAGCAGGGGAACAACGGTGGTAGTGGTCACGCATAATCTTGAAATTGTCAAGGTGATGAAGAAGCGTGTGATTACCATCAAGAAAGGCACTATCGTCAGTGATAGTAAGCAGGGTGACTATGACGATGAGGATTAATACCTTTTTTTATTCCATCAAGCAGGGAATCAAAAATATTTTCCGTAACAAAATGTTTTCACTGGCTTCTATTGCCACAATGGCAGCCTGTATTTTTTTGTTTGGTCTGTTCTATATTGTGATTGTAAATTTCAACACTACGGTCCATTCCATTGAGGAGGGCGTTTCTGTTACTGTCTTTTTTGACAAGGGCGTTACTGAGGCGGAAATGACAGAGATTGGAAAGAAAATCCAGGCCAAAGAGGCGGTCAACAGAATAGAGTTTGTTTCTGCCGAACAGGCATGGAAGGATTATAAAAAAATCTATTTTGAGGGACGGGAGGAACTGGCTCAGGGCTTTACCGAGAATCCGCTGGCGAACTCCGCTCATTATCAGGTATATCTGAAGGATGTATCCAAGCAGGATCAGCTTGTGGATGAGATCAAGGCAATCGCAGGCGTGCGGGAGGTCAAAGATTCTGCACAGGTGGCAAATACGCTGACAGATTTTAACCGTCTCATCGGCTATGTGTCGGCGGGAATGATCCTGATTCTTTTGTGCGTGGCAGTGTTTCTGATCAGTAATACCATCACGGTGGGTATTTCCGTCCGCAGGGAGGAAATCGCCATTATGAAACTCATCGGTGCCACTGATTATCTGGTGCGTGCTCCCTTTGTGGTGGAAGGAATCATTATTGGAATGATCGGTGCAGCAATACCACTTACGGTGCTGTACTTCATGTATCAGAAGATTATTGTCTATATTGCAGAAAAGTTTAATTTTATCGGTTCAATGATTGCCTTTATGCCGGTAAATTCCATCTTTGATATGCTGACGCCCATCAGCGTGGCTCTTGGAGCGGGCATCGGTTTTCTGGGCAGTATCATTACCATTAGGAAGCATTTGCGCGTCTAATAGCGGACATGGGAGGAAACATGGAACAGTTGTCAGAATATAAAGCAGAGACTCCGAAGCCGGAGAAACCCAAGTACCGTTCGGGATTTGCGCCAGGCTTTCTGATGGGAATTTTATCGGGAATTCTGGTTTTTGCTGTGATACTCGTGACAGCCGGCAAAATTTATATGTCAAAGACCGGCAGTTATCTGATCATCGGTCCGGATAACATAAGGACTGCCTCGGGAGACGAGATCCTGAATGAGGAAACCATTGATAAGATTGATAAACTCATGGCTTATGTGGATCTGTATTATAATGATGAATATGAGAAAGAGGATATTCGGGATGCCTTGTATAAGGGGACGCTAAGCGGACTTGGGGATCCCTATTCCACCTATTATACGGAGGATGAGTATAAGGATCTGAAAATCTCAACCCAGGGAAATTATTATGGAATCGGTGCGGGCCTTACGCAGAATTCCAAGACCATGGAGGTGACAGTTTCCAAGGTCTATGATGAAACCCCGGCTCAGAAGGCGGGGATTCTGGAGGGCGATCAGATTCTTAAGGTGGATCAGTATCAGGCCACAAATATGGAACTGTCGGAACTGGTAAAGAAAATCCGTGGAGAAGAAGGCACAGAGGTTCATCTGACCATCTATCGTGCCTCTGCCCATAAGACCATAGAGATGGATGTGGAGCGAAAAAATGTGGATATTCCCAGCGTGGAAAATGAACTGCTGGAGAATGGCATCGGCTATATCCTGATCAGCGAATTCCAGTCCAACACCGCGGATCAGTTCCACCAGGCCCTGGAGAAACTTCAGTCTCAGGGAATGAAGGCGCTGATCGTGGATGTGAGGAGTAATCCGGGAGGGGTGATTACCTCTGTGGTGTCGATTCTGGATGAGATTCTTCCGGAGGGAACTGTGGTCTATACGGAGGATAAGTATGGCAAGAGGCAGACGTATACCTCTGATGCCGGCTGCATCCGGCTGCCTTTGGCGGTGCTGGTGAATGGAAACAGTGCCAGTGCTTCGGAAATATTTGCCGGAGCTGTCAAGGACTATGAGTATGGAACCCTTATTGGCACAAAGACCTATGGCAAGGGAATTGTCCAGACAGTTTTTCCTTTGGAGGATGGCAGTGCGCTGAAGCTTACGACTGCAAAATATTACACGCCCAAGGGAAATTATATCCATAAAACCGGGATTGAACCGGATATTCAGCTGGAATATGATTACTCCGGTCCCGAGGATGAACCCTATTCCATGGAATATGATAATCAGCTTCAGAAAGCGGTTTCCTTTCTGGAACGGGAAATTTTTAAATAGGAAGAAACATGAAACGAAGACTTAAAATACTGTGTGTACTGTTGTGGCTATTGGTAATTTTGGGATTTTCCTCACAACCGGATGTACGTTCCTATGAGGTCAGCGGAAGTGTCAGCTATCAGCTGGTCAAATGTTATAATCAGCTGATGCACATTCAGCAGACACCGCAGGAGATGGAAGAGACAGTACTTCGGATCGGATATCCTGTGCGTAAGGCGGCCCACATGATCGAATATGCAGTGCTTGCACTTTTGTTCCTGGCAACCTATTCGGCCTATAGCAAAAGAACGGAGGGGACTGCCGGAATATGGATCCTCTGTGGATGTGCTTTGCTTTCGGTGTTTTGTTGTGCCTGCACGGATGAGTTCCATCAGCTCTTTGTCCAGGGGCGGGAGGGAAAATTTACCGATGTATTGATTGATTCGGCCGGTGCTGCCACAGCTTTGCTGGTAGCTGGTCTGGTCATGATCCATAAAATTCATAAGAAAGAAAAATAAAAGGAAAGAGGTGATTCTGTGGTTGAATTAGATAATTTTAAGAGCCGGCTGTTAAGCTATCAGTCTCCGCTGCAGGAAGTGAGGGATTCACTTTGACTTAGCGGGGAAGAAACAGAAGATCGAAGAGCTTGAGCGCAAAATGGAGGAGCCGGATTTCTGGAATGATCCGGAGACATCCCAGAACAAAATGAAGGAACTCAAAAGTCTGAAGGACGATGTGGCAACTTACGGGGCACTGGAGCAGCAGTATGAAGACATCGAGACCATGATCGAGATGGGATATGAGGAAAATGATCCTGCACTTGTCCCGGAAATCGGAGAGATGTTAGAGGAATTCGAGGTAACCTATGAAGGGATTCGCATGAAGACGCTGCTGTCGGGAGAATATGACGGCAATCATGCAATTTTGTCTCTTCATGCAGGAGCGGGAGGCACGGAGTCCTGTGACTGGGCATCAATGCTGTTTCGCATGTATTCCAAGTGGGCGGATAAGAAAGGCTTTTCCCTTGAGGTGCTGGATTCTCTGGATGGAGATGAGGCTGGAATCAAGTCCATCACTTTTCAGGTAAATGGGCAAAATGCCTACGGGTATCTCAAATCAGAAAAGGGTGTGCACCGGCTGGTACGTATTTCGCCCTTTAATGCTGCGGGCAAGCGGCAGACCTCCTTTGTATCCTGCGATGTTATGCCGGACATTGAGGAGGATCTGGATATTGAAGTGAAGGATGAGGATATTCGTATTGATACCTTCCGTTCCAGCGGTGCGGGGGGACAGCACATCAACAAAACCTCATCGGCCATCCGCATTACCCACTATCCTACAGGAATTGTGGTGCAGTGCCAGAATGAGCGTTCGCAGCATATGAACAAGGATAAAGCGATGCAGATGTTAAAGGCAAAGCTGTATCTGCTGAAACAGGAGGAGAATGCGGCCAAAGCTGCGGGAATCCGCGGTGAGGTCAAGGAGATTGGATGGGGCAGCCAGATCCGCTCCTACGTGATGCAGCCTTATACCATGGTCAAGGATCACCGGACCGGGGTTGAGAGCGGAAACGTGGATGCGGTTATGGACGGCGGATTGGATCCCTTTATCAACGGCTATCTGAAGTGGATTAGTCTGGGATGTCCCAAAAATATGGAGGAGACCGACGAATGAGATTCGTGGTGTTAGGTATTTTTGCAGTTGTTTTTGCGACAGCTGCCATAGGCGTGCTAGTAATAAAAAACCGGCTTCAGAAGTTTTCCCGGCAGGTGTTCGGTACGGACACCATTGCAGAGGGACTCAACCGGCAGGCAGATCTGGCAGCGGAGAGACCGAAATCTGTGTCCGGAATGACCAGAATTTTTCTGCCGCAGATCCAGAGGGATTTCCCGGATTTTTCCTGGGAAGAGTTTAAGCACAAGGCAGAGAATATGCTGGTTTCTGCGCTGGCTGCTATTTCGAAGGGACAGGTGTCTGCCGTGAAAGATGCATCGGAAGATATTCGTCAGCAGATTGAGAATCAGATTGCAGACAACCGGGCTGCCGGGGTGCGGGAAGGCTTCCGGGAGGTGCGCATCCACCAGACAGAGATTGCAGACTACCGGAAGGAGAAGGGCACCTGTAGTATTACCATTCAAAGTGCTGTGGAATATTATCATGACAGAATGGCAGAAACCGGGACTGACGCCGGCAAGGCTGTAAGAAAGACTCAGACGAAATACAATCTGGAGCTCTTGTATATTCAGGACAGTGAGTTAGCGGGGATGGGGAATGCAATCACAACCAACTGTCCCAACTGTGGTGCTCCGGTGAGAAGTCTGGGGACCATGGTCTGCGAATTCTGCGGCACGGCAGTAACTCCGATAAATATTAAGGTTTGGTCTCTTCACAAATTCTATGAAGTCGATTATAATCATATCAGATAAGGCGGTACATAAACATATCATACAGTAAAGGAGGAAATTATGGGAATAATTAAAGCCGCAAAACAGGCGATTGGGGGAGCCTTTGCCGATCAGTGGCTGGAGGTTTATGAAGCAGATAATATGGGGGACAAGACGGTTTTCACCAGAGGCGTCGCAATCCGGAAAGGACAGAACGTCAAGGGATCCGATGGCACCGTGACCAATGGTTCTGTGATCCATGTGTACGACAACCAGTTTATGATGCTGGTGGACGGCGGCAAAGTTGTGGACTACACCGCAGAGCCGGGCTACTATAGGGTGGATAATTCTTCTCTGCCATCCATGTTCAATGGAGAGTTTGGGGAGAGCTTAAAGGAGTCCTTTAACCGTATCCGTTTTGGAGGACAGACCCCGACGGTACAGAAGGTTTTCTTCATCAATCTTCAGGAGATTAAAGGAATTCCCTTTGGAACCAGAGGACCCATCAACTACTTCGATTCTTTTTATAATGCGGAGCTGAAGCTTCGGGCAAATGGATATTACTCCATCAAGGTGGTGAATCCTCTTAAGTTCTACGCAGAGGTAATTCCGAGGAACAAAGACCACGTGGATTTCTTAGATATCAGGGAGCAGTATCAGTCCGAGTTTTTGCAGGCCCTCCAGTCCACGATTAACCAGATGTCCGCAAGGGGAAAACGCATATCCTTTGTGCTGGGCGAGTCAGAAGAACTGGGAAAATATATGTCCAGTGCGTTGGATGAGCAGTGGAGTGAGCTCCGTGGTATGGAGATTCAGGTGGCATCCATTCAGCAGCTGGATTATGATGAGGATTCCAATGAACTCATCAAGATGAGAAATCAGGGTGCAATGCTTTCCGATCCTACGATTCGTGAAGGTTATGTGCAGGGTGCAGTTGCCCGTGGTATGGAAGCTGCAGGCTCCAATGCCAATGGTGCCATGGCCGGATTTATGGGCATGGGTATGGGTATGAATGCCGCAGGCAATATGATGGGGGCAGCTTCTTCCACCAATCTTGCCCAGATGCAGATGATGCAGCAGCAGAATGGCGCAGCCCAGGTCAATCCCCAGGGCATGGCTATGGGAGTTTCCCAGCAACCGCAGCAGCCCCGGTCCGCAGGATGGACCTGTTCCTGCGGTCAGGTAAATAACGGCAAATTCTGCAGTAACTGTGGCAAACCGGCCCCTGCAGCGGATTGGACCTGCTCCTGCGGACAGGTGAACAGTGGTAACTTCTGCAGCAACTGTGGGAAACCACGGGCATAGTACATAATGGAAAAGGCATCTTTTTTCGTGCTGCGGGAGAGGGCGGTTCCGGAGGTGCTGCTTAAGGTGGCAGAGGTCAAGCATCTTTTGGATTCCGGGAAGGCTGTTTCCGTGGCGGAGGCTGTGGATCGGGTGGGAATCAGCAGAAGCTCCTTTTACAAATACAAGGACGATATTTTTCCCTACCACGAAAATGCCCGGGGAAAAACCATTACCATGGTCATCCAGCTGGATGACGAGCCGGGACTGTTGTCTGAGGTACTTAAGAAAATTGCGGAATTTCACGCAAATATACTGACCATCCACCAGAGTATTCCGGTTAATGGGATCGCGTCGCTGTCGCTGAGCATTGACGTATTTCCCGCCACCGGGGATGTGGAAAATATGAAAGATTGTATTGAATCCCTTCACGGAATTCATTACGCAAAAATAATAGCCAGGGAGTAAAAAAATGAAAATTGCAGTTATGGGTTACGGCACCATTGGATCCGGTGTCGTGGAAGTATTGAGAATCAATAAGAATAAAATCACACAGCGTGCGGGAGAACCGGTGGAGATTAAATATATTCTTGATCTGCGGGATTTCCCGGGGGATCCGATGGAGGACACCATCGTACATGACTACCAGACCATTGTAAATGATCCGGAAATCGGAATCGTGGTGGAGACCATGGGCGGCGTGGAACCAGCCTATACCTTTGTCAAGGCAATGCTGGAAGCCGGCAAGCATGTAGCTACCTCCAACAAGAATCTGGTGGCAGCCAAGGGGGCAGAATTGATTCGGATTGCCAGAGAACACAATGTGAATTTCCAGTTTGAGGCCAGTGTGGGCGGCGGAATTCCAATTATTCGTCCGCTGAACAAGTGTCTGACGGCAGATGAAATTGAAGAGATCATCGGTATTTTGAATGGTACCACCAACTATATGCTCACGAAGATGGCTGATGAGGGAACGGATTTTGATGAAGTATTAAAGGATGCTCAGGCAAAGGGCTATGCGGAGAAGGATCCCACAGCTGATATCGAGGGACATGATCCCTGCCGTAAGATTGCAATCCTGACATCCCTTGTCTGTGGCAGACAGGTGGACTTTGAGGATATTCACTGTGAGGGAATCACAAAGATTACTGCAACAGATTTTAAGTATGCGAAGGCCATGAATCGTTCCATTAAGCTTCTTGCCTCCAGCCGGAAGGAAGGCGGCAGCTATTCCTGCATGGTAGCTCCCTTTATGCTGGATTGTGAGCATCCGCTGTGCGGTGTCAACGGCGTATTTAACGGCATCTTCGTTCATGGAAATGTGCTTGGAGATGCGATGTTCTATGGTAGCGGTGCAGGTAAGCTTCCTACGGCAAGTGCTGTGGTTGCGGATATTGTGGATATGACGAAACACAAAAATACCAATATTTACATTGACTGGAAACCGGAAAAAATCGAACTGGTGGATTACAAAGACAGTGTAAATCGTTTCTTCGTGCGTACCACCGCGGACAAAAATGCTGTGGAGACCGCCTTCGGAAGCGTGAAGTATGTGGATGCCGGCATTGAGGGCGAAATCGGATTTACCACAGAGGCAATGTCTGAGGGTGAATTCATGGAGAAAGAACAAAAGATTGACGTGCTCGGACGGATCCGTCTGGGCTAAAGGGGGAAGTGCTATTTTTTTCCAAGAGGTATGCAGACTGATTTTTCCTCCCAGATGTCCTGTCTGTGACAGGATTCTCGGGGTGAAGGAAATAAGGAAGGGCAGTTTGATCCACGGGAATTGCAAAACGCTGCTTATTCCGGTGGTGCAGCCCTTCTGCTTTCATTGCGGCCGGCCGGTGGCCGGGCTGGGGACAGAATACTGTTATGACTGCAAAAGACGCCTGGAAAAGACGAAAAGCCCTTATTGGAGAAGAAATAACCCGGCTTCCTGGTTTGTTCAGGGACGGGCTTTATATGTTTATCAGGGACCGGTTCGAAGGACGATGTACCGGCTGAAATATTCCAACCGCCGTGAGTATGCGGAATTCTTTGCAAAAGAAGCGGCAGCGCGATACGGGAAATGGATCAGGCGTGCGGGGGTGGAAACGATTGTTCCGATTCCGGTCTATTGGAAGAAACAAAAGAAGCGTGGCTATAATCAGGCAGGGCTTCTGGCAGAGCAGATCGCCGAACTTTTGGGACTTGCTTATGAGCCGGAGGCCCTGATTCGCGTTCGAAATACGAAGCCCCAGAAAGAACTGGGGGAGAAAGAACGTAAAAATAACCTGAAAAGCGCTTTTCAGGCGGCTGATTTTGTAGTAAAATATAATTGTATACTGTTGATAGATGATATCTATACGACAGGGGCAACCGTGGAGTCGGCTGCGAGAACACTTCGGGAATCAGGAGTGAAGGAAGTGTATGTTCTGACTGCCTGTATTGGAATGGGAGCCATGCAGGAGGTTTGATTTTGTTACAATCGAAGGGGGTTGTTTTATGAATGTAATGAACTGCAGATCCTGTGGCAAACTGTTTAATGTTCTGGGACGGGAGAAAATCTGTCCGGAATGCAGAAAAGCTCTGGAGGACAAATTCCAGCAGGTGAAGGAGTATCTGGCGGAAAATCCCAATTCATCTGTGGAACAGACTGCTACAGATAATGAGGTGACGGTAAAACAGATCAAGCAGTGGATTCGGGAGGAACGTCTGGTTCTGTCCAGCGCAACGGAAAGCGGAATTGTCTGTGAGAACTGCGGAAGACCGATCTGTACGGGACGGTTCTGCGATTCCTGCAGGGAGGGTATGGCCAATGAACTGATGTCTGCCCTGGATCGTCCTGCAAAGAAAAAGCCGGTTTCTTCTGACAAAGACCATGAAGGAAATCGTATGCGCTTTTTGAAGAACTGATGTAACGGTTCAAAATGACTGACAGGGCAGGAGATTGTATGATTAACGAAGAACGTGTGAAGGAACTCTGCCATATGGCGGTTTTTGATGAGCACAGTGCAGGGCAGTGCCGTCAGATGGGTGAGTATTATATGTGGGATTACGTGGGGAAGGAACTTGTCAAAAGCTTTTTTACAGGCACAATTGCTTATCTGCTTCTTTTTCTGTTATGGGGCATGTATAACAGCAGGATGCTTATCGATATGCTGAATGGTCCGGATCTTAAGGCGTTGGTTGGATGGGTTTTGCTTTTGTATGTGGTATTTCTTGTGGTGTATCTGGTGCTGACGGCCATTATCTACTGTGTGCGTTATGTGTATGGGCGTAAAAAACTGCGCAGGTACGCGGAGCATTTGAAGAAGGTTCGCAAAATGTATAACCGGGAAGACCGGATGAACCGATAGACAGTCGTTCCGGACAGGGAGGAACTTTATGACGAAAATTATGGAACTAAGGGACCGGATGATCCGGTTTTACAGCAGATATGAGACATATCTGTTTCCGGTTGTCAAGTTTGCAGTGGCATTAGCCCTGTTTTCTGTAATTAATAAGAATATTGGATTTATGGACGTGGTCAGCAGTCTGCCCATGGCGTTAATCCTGTCTTTGTTGTGTGCGATTTTTCCGGTAAATGCGATTATCTGGCTTTCCGCGTTGGTGGTGCTGGCTGATATGTATGCGGTTTCACCGGAAACAGCCCTCACGGCACTGGTTCTGTTCGCTGTTTTGTTTTTCCTGTATTTTCGGTTCTCCCCGAAGGACGGGATTGCAGCGGTGCTTACACCGGTGTGCTTCGGACTTCATATTCCGTACATTATGCCGGTAGGATGCAGCCTGCTGCGGAATGCCTATTCTATCATTGCCGTGGTATGCGGTACAATCCTGCATTATTTTCTGGGAGGCATTCAGCAGAATGCAGCGGCACTAATGCGGACAGCGGAGGATGCGACATCTGCGTCCAGGTTTGAAATTGCTGTGGGACAGTTGTTTTCCAACAGGGAGATGTACCTGGTGATCGCCGTTTTTGTTGTCACATCCGTGGTGGTTTATCTGGTGAGAAGAATGGAAGTCGACCACGCCTGGACCCTTGCAATTATCTCAGGAACCCTGATTCAGATTGCAGGGTTGTTTGTGGGATATCTGGTGTTAGGAATCACGGGGAAAACCCTGTGGCTGCTGATTGGGGGCGTGATTTCCATGGTAATTGCGTTTGTGATACAGTTTCTGTTTATGGATCTTGATTATGACAGGACGGAGCGTGTACAGTTTGAGGACGACGATTATTATTACTATGTAAAGGCAGTTCCCAAGAAGATGGTAGCTGTCCGTGAGGTGACCGTGAAGCATTTTGGCAACACGGCCAGCATGGGAAAGCGAATCGATCACAGCAGACCGGTTTACACCCCGGAGGAAGAGGAGCAAAGCCGTAAGGTGATGGCCAGGGAACTGGACATTGATGAGGGATTGTTGAAATAAAGGACAGAAAGGAAAGAAGATGCAGAATCTGCTGGGAAAAATAAGTGAATTATATGATAAGGCAGCAACATTTCTCGGCATGCCTGATATTTCCGTGTCTGTTGTGGACATTATTGAGATTTTGATTATCTCTTTTCTGTTTTATCACATTCTGCTGTGGATCAAAAGCACCAGAGCATGGAACCTGTTTAAGGGCATTATTGTGCTTTTGATTTTTGTGCTGATCGCTGCTGTTTTCCAGATGAATACGATCCTTTGGCTGGGGGAAAATACGCTGAATGTGGGCTTGATCGCACTGGTGATCATTTTTCAGCCGGAACTGCGCAATGCGCTGGAAAATCTGGGAGGGAAAAACATTTTTGGCAGGCTTTTTAATCTAGGAAAGACCGAAGAAAATAAATTTTCCGACAAAACCATCGATGAACTGGTAAAGGCATCCTTTGTCATGGGAAGAGTAAAGACCGGGGCATTGATCGTCGTAGAGAATGAAATCCTGCTGAATGAATACGTCAGGACGGGAATTGATGTGGATGCCATTGTGACAAGCCAGCTTCTCATCAATATTTTTGAAAAAAATACGCCGCTTCATGATGGTGCAGTTATCATCCGGGGAGACAGGGTGGTTTCCGCTACCTGTTATCTTCCTTTATCAGACAGTCTCTCCTTAAGCAAGGATCTGGGGACGAGACACCGGGCTGCGGTAGGAATCAGTGAAGTGAGCGATTCTGTGACCATTGTTGTTTCCGAGGAGACCGGTAAAGTGTCTGTTGCCATGAATGGACAGATCTATCACGGCATTGACGGCGATTTTCTGAGGGAGAAGCTGGCTCTGGTACAGAACCGGAATCGAGAGGCGACAAAGCTTGAACAGATCAGAAGGAGGTTTAAGGATGGCAAAAAAGATTCTCAAAACCTTGACGAATAATCTGGGATTTAAGCTGCTGGCTGTTTTTTTTGCTTTCGTTTTGTGGCTGGTTGTATATAATATAGATGACCCCACCAAGACCAGGACTTTTACCACCAATGTGACGGTGGAAAATCAATCAGCAGTTACAGAGATGAATAAATGCTATGAGGTTCTGGACGGAACAAATACCGTATCCTTTTCCGTATCGGGGAAGCGCAGTGTGCTGGATAAGCTTGAGGATACTGATTTTACTGCAGTTGCGGATATGAACCGTATGATTCTGGATAAGAGTGGTGTCAAGGCAAGTGTGCCCATCGAGATTACCAGCAGAAGGCAGAATTCGGCATTGAAATATAATGGGAAAAATAAATATCTGGAGGTTTCTCTGGAGGATCTGATGAGCCACCGGTATATGGTTACAGCGGCAACCAGTGGTCATGTGGCAGAGGGATATGCCCTTGGAGAGGTGGCCGTGACCAATCCGAATGTTCTGAATGTATCGGGACCGGCATCCATAGTCAAGAAGATATCCAGTGTTGTGGCAACCATTGATGTAGAAGGCATGTCTGTCAATTTATCGGATAATGTTATTCCGATTCTGTACGATGAGCATGGCAATGAGGTGGATCCCACCAGACTGACCCTAAGTAATAATACAGTTACGGTTTCGGCAAAGATCCTGAGTGTGAAGGAACTTCCCCTTTCCTTTAATATCGCCGGAAAACCTTATGGAGATTATCGGGTGGTGGAAATCAACAGCTCCCCGGAGAGCGTGAAGTTAAAAGGAGCTACCAATGTCCTTAACCCGCTGCTGTCCATTGAAATTCCCGGAGAGGTGCTGAATGTATCCGGTGCAAGAGAGGATTTATCCACCTCTATCGATATTACAGAGTACCTGCCGGAAGGAACAGAACTGGTGAACCCTTCGGATGCTACGATCACCGTAACGGTGAGAATCGAGGCATACGAACCTAAGACCTATGAAATCAGCACGAACCGTATTTCCGTGCAGGGTCTGACAGCGGGGTATCAGCTGCAGTTCGAGGATACGGCTGTCCCGGTGACTATCAATGGACTAAGGAAAAATCTGGAACGGCTGAGCGCATCCGATATTTCCGCTGAGATCAATGTGGAGGGACTGACGGAGGGAACTCACCGTGTAACTCTGAATCTGAGGCTGGATGAGGAACTTTATGCTTATCAGCCAATTACAATTGCAGTTATGATCTCTTCGCAGGAATCTGAGGAAAATCAAACAGAAAATTCCGAGGAGCCGGGCGATGTGGAAGAGAATGATCAAAATGAGTAAGGAGTATGAAAAATGGCTAGAATGTTTGGAACGGATGGGGTAAGAGGTGTTGCCGGCACAGAGCTTACGATTGATCTGGCAATGAAACTGGGGCAGGCCGGAGCTTATGTCCTGACCAGGGAAAAATCCCATCAGCCCACGATTATTGTAGGGTGTGATACACGTATTTCCGGAGGAATGCTTGCCAATGCACTGATGGCGGGTATCTGCTCTGTGGGAGCTAATGCGATATTTATCGGTGTAGCGCCAACCCCTGCAATTGCATATCTTACCAGAAAGCATAAGGTGGATGCAGGCGTAGTGATTTCAGCTTCGCATAACCCCATGGAATTTAATGGGATCAAATTCTTTAACGGTGAGGGCTATAAGCTTTCGGATGCCTTGGAGGATGAAATTGAAGCATTGATCCACAACAATATGGAGGATGTGGTATTTCCCATCGGGCCGGGAATCGGAAAGGTGGAATACCGCTTTGACATCGTGGATGAATATATTGCTTTCGAGAAAAAGACAGTTCCGGTGGATCTGTCAAAGCTAAAGATCGTGGTGGACTGTGCGGAGGGAGCAAGCTCCTATACTTCTGTGAAGACCTTGTCTGATCTGGGAGCGAATCTGGTTGCCATCCATACCAATCCGGATGGAACCAACATCAATGCCAACTGCGGTTCCACCCATATGGATGAGTTGCGGGCAAGGGTCGTATCAGAGAAGGCCGATATCGGAATCGCCTTTGACGGAGATGCAGACCGGATGCTGGCAGTGGATGAGACCGGCAAGCTGGTGGATGGCGATGAAGTGATGGCTGTCTGTGGAAATTTCCTTAAGGAACAGGGAAAGCTTGCCAAAGATACCATCGTTGTCACCGTAATGACCAATCTTGGCTTCACCTTAATGGGAGAAAAACAGGGCATTCATATAGAGAAAACCAAGGTGGGAGATCGTTATGTACTTGAAAATATGCTGGAGAATGGCTATAATCTTGGAGGAGAACAGTCCGGACATGTGATTTTCCTGGAGGACAATACAACGGGAGACGGTCTTCTTACCGCACTTCATCTTCTGCAGGTTATGGTTCAGACCGGAAAGAAGCTTTCAGAGCTGACAACGGTTATGGAGGTACTCCCACAGGCACTGGTGAATGCAAAGGTGCCGAACCACAAGAAAGAGAGTTATATGGAGTACGCAGAGATTGCAGAGGCAATCGAGGCTCTGGAGAAGAAATTTGCCGGGGAGGGAAGAGTTTTGATTCGTCCGTCCGGTACCGAGCCGCTGGTACGAGTTATGATTGAGGGGAAAAATCAAAAGGAAATTGATGAGGAAGCCAGAAATCTGGCAGAGCTTATCACGAAAGTCATGTTATAAGGAGGGGGATACTTTGGTATCGCAAAAAATAAGAATTATGAATCCTACAGGTCTGCATTTGAGACCGGCGGGGAATCTGTGCAAAGAGGCAATGAAATTTAAAAGTAAGATTACGTTTGACTACAGCGGGAATACGGCCAATGCAAAAAGTGTGCTGAGTGTTCTGGGAGCCTGCATCAAGTCCGGGGATGAAATTACACTGATCTGCGAGGGGGAGGATGAGCAGGAGGCGCTTCATACGCTGGTGACTTATGTAGAGAGCGGTCTTGGCGAATAGATACATAGAATGAACGCTGAAGAGGAAAAATTGTAACATGAAAGAAAAATACAAGCATTTACTGAATTTTATAGCCAATGTGATTACATTGGCTATGGAGGCTGCTTTATTCGGATGGACCTGGTATGTTCTGTATGTGCCGATGCTCGATAAGGCGAACGCACTGTTCCGGCGTGGAAACTGGGCGGTGATCGGTATGTACGCGCTGTTTGTCTTCTTTTTTACCAAGGTGTTTGGAGGCTACAGAATCGGATATATGCGGCTGTCAGATATCATTCTGTCCCAGGTGCTGGCGGTGCTGCTGGCTATGGTGGTTTCCTATTTTGAAATCTGTCTGGTTGCGAATGATTATCTCTCTCCACGGCCTCTGCTTCTGATGACCTTTGCAGAGATCGTCCTGATCATTCCATGGGTCATTCTTGTACGAAAAGCATACCAGCATCTGTATCCACCGAGACAGATGCTGGTTATTTATGGAAATTACTCCCCGGATGATCTGATTGGCAAGATTAATACCAGAAAAGACAAATATAATATCTGCGCATCCGTAAGCTACCGGATCGGATATGAGAAGCTGTATCCCATGATTCAGCAATACAATGCAGTTGTGTTGTGTGATCTTCCGGCAGAGGCCAGAAATCAGATCATGAAATATTGTTTTCAGGAGTCTGTCCGCACCTATGTGACACCGAAGATTACGGATATTCTGTTCCGCGGTGCGGATGATATTCATTTGTTCGATACGCCCCTGTATCTTTCCAGAAATCAGGGACTTGGTATTGTTGATCTGTTCATCAAGCGTGTAATGGATATTGTCATTTCGCTGATCGGAATTGTGATCGCCTCCCCCTTCATGCTTCTGATCGCTCTGGCCATCAAGCTGTATGACAGAGGACCGGTACTGTACAAGCAGGAGCGTCTGACGAAGGATGGAAGACCTTTTATGATCTATAAATTCCGCAGTATGACGGTGCATTCCGAGGAGCATGGCGCCCGGCTTGCAGCCAAGGGAGATTCCCGTGTAACGCCGGTGGGACGGCTGATCCGTGCGATTCATTTTGATGAACTGCCACAGCTGTTCAATATCTTAAAGGGAGACATGTCTGTGGTGGGACCCCGTCCGGAAAGACAGGTCATCGCAGATCAGTATACGGAGGAGATTCCGGAATTTGTACTGCGCCTTAAGGTAAAGGCGGGACTGACGGGATATGCTCAGGTCTATGGCAAATACAACACAACACCTTATGACAAGCTGAAGCTGGATCTGACATATATTGAAAACTATTCCGTGTGGATGGATGTGAAAATCCTGTTTTTAACCTTTAAGATTCTTTTCCAGAAGGAGAACACGGAAGGTGTGGATCAGGAACAGACAACGGCGATCAAACAGTAAGGAGTAAATCATGAGTGAAATCAAAATCAGTGTCATTATGCCGGTATACAAGGTGGAGGAATATGTAGCCAAAGCCATCGAGAGTATACTGGCACAGACATTTACGGATTTTGAATTTATAATCGTGGATGATGGCACCCCGGACAAAAGCGGGGAAATCTGTGATGCTTATGCAGCGAAGGATGCCCGTATCCATGTGATCCACAAGGAGAATGGCGGGGCCCCCAGTGCCAGAAACACCGCCATTGATCTGGCAAAGGGGAAGTATGTTTATTTTCTGGATTCCGATGACTGGGCTAAGCCACAGATGCTGTCGGACATGTATGAGATGGCTGAGGAGCATCAGGCACAGCTGGTGATCTGTGGATTTTATATTGATACCTATTATGGCAGCGAGCACCTGTCGGAAAAAATCTGTGTCGATGACAAAGTATTTACCGATGCCAGAAGCTTCCGGGAGGAATCCTACCGGTATTTTGACAGAAATATGCTCTATACCCCGTGGAATAAGCTTTACCGTATGGATGTTATCCGGGAGAACAAGCTGTATTTTCCAAAGACTCTCTGGGATGACTTCCCTTTTAACCTGAGTTACCTGGAGCATGTGGAGCGTGTGGTCATCTCAACCAACGCCTACTATCATTTTATCCGTGCCAGGGCAGAGTCCGAGACCAGTGCCTACCGCGCAGATATGTATGAGAAGCGGGAGGAAGAGCAGGGCTGGATGGAGGATCTGTATCGGAAGTGGGGCGTGACCAATGCGGGAACAAAGGAGATGGTTGCCCGGCGGTATATCGAGCGCATGGTGGGCTGTATTGCCAATGTGACCAGCTCCAGCTGCACGCTGTCCGGGAAACAGCAGCGGGCAGAAATAAAAAAGATGCTTCACAATCCAAGAGTGGACGAGGCACTTGCCGTGGCGAAGCCCAGATCTGCCTATATGAAACTGATGCTGATACCCATCCGCCTGAAAAATACAACCCTGACATGGATGGAATCAGTTGTGATCACCTTTGTGAAAGAAAAAAACACAAGACTTTTTGCAAAGCTGAAGGCTGGAAGATAAGATGTGGAGGAAGATTTGAAAAAGTATATCAAGGGATTTTGGGATTATAGTTTTTTGTTGAGTGAGCTGGTAAAAAAGGGCATCCGGCTCAAATACCGTCGGTCCTATCTTGGAATTTTATGGTCTTTGATCGAACCGCTGCTGACGACCTGCGTGTGGGTAATCGTGTTTGGAACACTGCTTGGGAAGGGTGGCAGGGATTTCCCTATGTACCTGATTATTGGCCGGCTGACCTATAATTTTTTCTCCGGTGCCACCAGATCTGCATCGAAGTCCATTCAGGCGAATGCTTCCATGATAAAAAAGATCTACGTACCGAAATATCTGTATCCACTGTCAGCTATTCTTTACAACTTTGTGATTTATCTGATTTCTCTGGTTGTTCTGATTCCTGTGGATATTTACTGCGCAGTCATTCCAACCTGGCATATCATTGAACTGATCCCGGCTCTGTGCCTGCTTTTAATTATGGGCATGGGTTTTGGAATGATCCTTGCAACGCTGAATGTGTTTTTCCGGGATATAGAATATCTGTGGAATGTGGCTCTGCTTTTGATCATGTATATGAGTGCAATTTTTTATTATCCGGAAAAGCTTTTGAAAAGCGGATATTCCTGGGTACTGAATTATAATCCACTGTACCACGTGATTAACATGTGCCGTGGTGCTTTTCTGGGATATTCCATCAGCCCGCAGGCAATACTGTATACGTCCGTGTGGGCATTTGGAACTTTGATCATTGGTTTTGTTTTCTTTAAGAAAAAGCAGGATGAATTTATCCTTCATTTATAGAGGTAAATATGGAAAAAAAGAAGAAACCCATTGCGGTAAAAGTGGATAATGTCAGCATCAGGTTTAATTTGAGCAGTGAAAAGCTGGACTCTCTGAAGGAGTACGTGATCAATCTGTTTCGAAAGAAGCCCGTCAAAAATGAATTCTGGGGCCTTCGGAAAGTCAGCTTTGAATTACAAAAGGGAGACCGCGTCGGTATTCTCGGACTGAATGGCGCAGGTAAAAGTACACTGTTAAAGGTCATTGCCGGGGTGTACAAGCCCACAGAGGGAACGGTTACCAAAAAAGGAAAGCTCGCTCCTCTGCTGGAACTGGGAGCCGGCTTTGAGAAGGAATACACTGCCCGGGAGAACATTTATCTGTACGGCGCGGAATTGGGATATAGCAAGCAGTTTATCGAGGAAAAGTTTGATGAAATCGTGGAATTTGCGGAGCTGGAGGAATTTCTGGATGTCCCCATCAAGAATTTTTCCTCGGGAATGCGTTCCAGATTAGGCTTTGCCATGTGTACGGCTGTAAATCCGGATATCCTTATTCTTGACGAGGTGTTGTCCGTTGGAGATGCGCGTTTCCGCAAGAAGAGTGAGAAGAAAATCACGGATATGTTTGAGACCGGTGTTACGGTACTCTTTGTATCCCACTCTCTTGCCCAGGTACAGCGTATCTGCAATAAGGCTATGATCCTGGATCATGGTAAAATGATTGCTTTCGGAGATATTGATACGGTTTCTGCCCAGTATGAGAAGATACTGGAAGAACATTGGGGAGAGTCAGTAGCGGCCAGAAGAGCCAGAATTCGGAAGAAAAAGAGAGAAAAGCGCCTCAAGGATGATGAGAGATTAAGAAAATTAGAGGAAAAAGAAAAGCAGGATGGCATTTCTACAGACAAATGAGATATTTAAAAATGAGCTTTCGGGAAACCGCCATCAGTTGACGGAGGAGGAAGTAAAGCAGGTTCAGAAGGTTTCTCTGGAAATCACCAGGGATGTGGTGCAGGTATGCCGGAAGAAAAAGATTGCCTATATGCTGACAGGCGGAACTGCGCTGGGTGCGGTTCGCCACGGCGGCTTTATCCCCTGGGATGATGACATTGATATGGTGGTCACCAGGAAGGATATCGATAGGCTTTTGGATGCCCTGCAGGAGGAGTATGGAGATAAGTATTATATAGAAGCTCCCCTTCGGACGCCGGGATATCTGAGTTCTTTTATTCAGATCCATAAGAAAGGAACGATTTTTCAGGAGTATTTATTTCAGGAGGAGAAGAAGTGCGGGATCAAAATCGATATCTTTGTTGTCGAGAATACTTACGATAACCCGCTCCTTCGAAAGCTTCACGGATTCAACTGTGAGCTTGACCTTCTGCTTTTATCATGTTACCGTATGTTTGCATGGCGAAAGGAGTTTTATGCGCTGGCAAAGGGGAACAAAAAGGCCTCCCTTGTCATCCGCCTGAAAGGGGCTGTGGGCGCATTGTTGTCACCTTTTTCCCAAATGCTTTACCGGCGGACCCAGCTGTGCCTGAAACGGTGTAAGAACGATGAATCGGAGTATGTTGCAGTGCCCTCCGGAAGAAAGCATTTCTTCGGAGAACTGTGCAGGCGTAAGGAGTATTTGAAGAGTGAAGAGATGTCATTTGAGGGAGAAAACTTTTTGTTCCCGGCAGATTATGATACCTATCTGAAAAATATGTACGGAAACTATATGGAGATTCCACCGGTAGAGAAGCGGGAGCATCATGTGATTTACCGGTTGGAGTTTTGAACAACATTTATCAGGGAGGACGAACAATGATTTATGGAGCGATGCTGGCCGGAGGTGTCGGCAGCAGAATGAAGAGTGCAACCATTCCAAAGCAGTTTCTTGAGGTTCAGGGACAACCGATTATTTTATATACCCTTCGCAATATGCTGAAGGTGGAAAGATTTGATTATATCTATATTGCCACCCATCATGATTATATTGTGTACATGAAGGAAATGGTTCAGAAGTATGTGGAAATGCCTCAAAAAGTGCGCATCATCGAAGGCGGAAAGGAACGGATGGACAGTATCCATAACGTGACAGATGCCATTGTGGCAGATGAGGGCCTTCACGAGGATGATGTGATTGTCATCCACGATGCGGTTCGTCCCCTTGTAACGGAGAAAATATTGAATGACAGCATCGATGCTGCCGGAAAATACGGCGCATGTGTCTGCGGACTGCCGGCAGTTGATACCATGCTGTATTCGGAGGACGGAAAGGTAGTCACCAATATTCCGGAGAGATCAAAGCTGTATAACGGGCAGGCCCCGGACAGCTTTTCGCTTCCGAGATTTCTGGAAATGCAGAACAATCTCACTGAGGAGCAGAAGAAGGTGATCACGGGAACCTCTCAGATCTGCACCATGAATGATCAGCCGATTTATATTATTGAGGGAGATCCCCTTAATTTTAAATTGACCACAGACGGGGATCTTTTGATCTTTAAATCGATGATAGAGGGTTAAGATTTTTGGAAGGGAGAAAATAATGAAATCATTAATCGATATACCAAAGACCATGAAAGCACTGGTTTTGCATGAGGTGGGAAAGCTGACACTGGATGAAGTTCCGGTGGAGGAGATCCGTCCGGGAACGGTTCTGGTACAGATCAAAGCTTGTGGCATCTGCTCGTCCGATGTGGAGCGGGTATTTATCAATGGAACCTATCATTTTCCAACCATTCCGGGACATGAGTTTTCCGGAAAGATCGTGGCTGTGGGAGATGATGTGGATGAGGCGTTATTGGGCAGAAGAACCTGTGTGTTCCCGATGCTTCCCTGTTTTAAGTGTCCCTCCTGCCAGGAGCAGCAGTATGCCCAGTGCAGCAATTATGATTATTTTGGTTCACGAAGAGATGGCGGATACGCCGAGTATCTGGTGGTTCCTACCTGGAATCTGGTTTTGTTTGATGACGATCTGT
The DNA here is from genome assembly GCA_900316805.1 of uncultured Lachnospiraceae bacterium. Taxonomy (GTDB): domain Bacteria; phylum Bacillota; class Clostridia; order Lachnospirales; family Lachnospiraceae; genus Roseburia. The sequence goes on along the minus strand of ONEJ01000065.1, from coordinate 54,122 downwards.
CCTATGATGTTGCTGCCATGTGCGAGCCGGCAGCAGTAGGCATCCATGCCAACAGTCTGGCCAATGTAAAGAAGGGACAGTCGGTTCTGGTAATCGGAACCGGTATGATCGGCTATGTATGCGCTGCATTTGCAAGCCAGATTACGGATCAGGTCATTATGTGTGGTAATTCTGCCTCCAAGCTGGAAATGGCAAAGCAGTATGGATGGAAGACCATCGCTCTGGAGAGTGACAACTTTGAGGAAAAGATCAACGAGTATACCGGAGGAGAAGGCGTTGATGTAGTCATGGAGGTTGTGGGAACGAATCAGGCAATCTGCAATGCGGTGACAGCAGCAGGACCAAATTCTACCATCGTGTTAGTGGGCAATCCCAAGGCAGATCTTTCCATGGAGAAGAACCTTTATTGGAAAATTTTAAGAAAGTCCATTACCCTGCGGGGATCCTGGAATTCCAGCTACAGTGACGAGCAGAACGACTGGAAGGCAGCCTTAGAGGGCTTAAAGAGTGGAAAATTCGATCAGCTGATCACCCACCGGTTCTCCATGGAGGAGGCGGAGGAAGCCTTTCGTGTCATGAGAGACCGTAACACTTTTTCCACAAAAGTAATGTTCGTCATGGATTAAGCTTTGTAATTTAGAATGGAGATACGTAATGGAACTAGTTTTATCCAAATTATCTGCGAGAAGAGTAATTTATTATTTTGAGGGGTATGTCAGAGGGGCAAAGCCCGGGGATCTGAAGATTGTATTTTACAATTACGATTTGAAGGTTACCATAAAGCCACCGGTGTTTGAATGGGATGGCGATATGTTCCGGATGATGCTCCATGTAGAACAGGCAAACGGAAACGCACCTATGGAGAGCGGAGATTATTATCCCATTGCCGTGGACAAGAAAGGAAAGCACTATCCCTTTCAGGTATCGCAGGAAATCATTTCTGCCAGGGAGAAGGAGGAATGGAAAAATGATGTCTCTGTAAACAAGAGCAAAGGACATCATATTATCTGTAAATCCCTGATGGATCTGGATACAGATGAGTTATTTATCAATATTAATACGGTTCTACCCAAACCCCGTAAAAATTATATCCGGAGAAAATGCGGGGAGTTGTACTATGGTGTCAGAAATGATTTGAAAGATTTTGCCCAGAAGCTGTTCGTGGTGGTCTTTCGGATTTTTAATAAACTCTGCAAAAAGAAGGGAAACAAAATTCTGTTTTGCTCCGGATCCAGGGCAGAAATCGGGGGCAATGAGGAATTCATTTACAAGCGGATGCTGGAAAGAGGTCTGGACAAGCAGTATAAGTTTGTTCTTGATTTCAAGCCAACCATCAACAAAACCTACGGCCCTTTTAAGATGATCCGCTTTATTTACCGGCTTGCCAGCTCTGATGTGATCTTACTGGATGACTATTATCCGGAAATATATAAGCCAACTTATGATGAAAATGTGAAGGTCATCCAGGTGTGGCACGCCTGCGGAGCCTTCAAGGCGCTGGGGCTGGAACGCATGGCCAAGGTGGGGGCACCGCCGATCAATACATCGGTGCACAAATGTTACACCCATGTGCCGGTAAGCTCCTATCATTCCGCGCTGCATCATCAGGAGGCCTTCGGTATCAGTCTGGATAAATTTTATCCGGTGGGAATCCCACGTACGGATATTTTCTTTGACGAGGAGTATAAGAAGCAGGCAAGGGAGAGGGTTTTCGGGGAATTCCCGGATGCCCGAAAGGCAAAGAGAGTGATGCTGTATGCTCCGACCTTCCGTGGAAACAGCGCAGTAGATGCCCGTTTTCCCATGGACAAGCTGGACTTTGAGGAGTGGGGTGAGGTTTGTAAAAGAACCAATTCCTACCTGATCGTAAAGATGCATCCTTTCGTTCAGGAAAAGATCACGATTCCGGAAAAATACAGGGACTACATTGCAGATGCGGCACAGTACCGGGAAGTAAACGATATTTTATTTATTACAGACCTTCTGATCACGGACTACTCTTCCATTATTTATGAGTTCTCCCTTTTGCGCCGTCCAATGCTCTTCTATGCATTTGACCAGATCATGTATGTGTCCACCCGTGACTTTTACGAGCCTTACGAAGAAATCGTACCGGGCCGGATTATCAAGCGATTTAACCAGCTGATGGAGGCCATCGAGAAAGAGGATTATAATACGGATAAGATCGACTGGTTTATCAATAAGAATTTTACTTATACGGACGGAAAGTCCACAGACCGTGTCATTGATTTGATCATCGGAAAGGATACCAGGAAGATGTCCGCTGTCTCCATGAAAGGGGCCCTTGCTACGGTGAGCCGCAATTTTGACCTTGGTGCAGAGCGTAAAGAAAAGCACTATAAGGATGGAGACCGGGCCGTGCGGTCGAATGGTGGTTCCGGAGATTCGGACAACGATGAGACAGAAAATGACAATTATTCGGAGTAAAGGATAAAGGAGGATACGCAGGTGAGGGAAAAAGGAAAGATTTCGGCATCTATTATGTGTGCCGGTTTTGACCAGGTAATGGATTATGTACACGAATTTGAGAGAAACCATGTAGAGTTTCTGCATGTGGATGTGATGGATGGTACGTTTGTACCGAATCTGGCCTATGGCCCGGATTTCGTAAAAAGACTTCGCAAGAAGACGGATATTACCTTAGACTGTCATTTGATGGTGGATCGTGCGGAGGAGAAGCTGGATTGGTTCGATTTCCAGCCGGGAGAGCATGTATCCCTTCACTATGAGGGAACCTGTCATATTCAGAAGTGTCTGGATTATCTGGCAAAGAAAGGGGTAAAACCAGTGATCGCATTGAATCCGGGAACCCCGATCCAGGTGCTGGAGGAGATTGCAGATTACATTGCGGGCGTTATGGTGCTCAATGTAAATCCGGGATTCGCCGGGCAGCAGATCGTACCCCACACCATTGAAAAGACCGCCCGGGTGCGGAAGCTTTTGGACGAGTTGGGACATCCGGAGGTTTATATTGAGTCGGATGGTAATATTACCTGCGAAAATGCGGCAAAACTATATCATAATGGTTCCGATATTTTTGTAGGAGGAACCAGCAGTATTTTCCGGGAGGGAAATATTGATGAACTGATTATGAATTTAAGAAAGTCGATTGGCTGGTAAGAAAGGTGGTTTTTTATGAGAAGGATTTATTTTCGAGGTGGAATGTCCCCCTTTGAGAATTTCACGCCCGGATATATATTGACTCATAATGTCATTGGTTCTAACGTTGGCAATTTTCTTTATCTGAATGGTGTACTGCGCTCCCTTATGGTGGATGAAGACATGGAGCTTACACCGAATTACTATAACGTAAATTTACATGATTCGGAGTATATCAATGAGAATTTTGACTGCTTCGTGATTCCGCTGGCAGATGCTTTCCGCGAAAACTTTGTGGGGGAGCTGAATGGACTTACGAAACTGGTGAAAAAGCTGACGATTCCCTGCTACGTGATCGGTGTAGGGATGAAGGCTCCCTACGAGCCGGATTTTACACAGCCACAGCCCCAGGATGAGGCTGTTACAAAATTTGTGAAGGCGGTTCTTGAGAAGTCCGCATGCATCGGAATTCGTGGAGAATTGACCGGGAAGTATCTGGAAACCCTTGGTTTTAAAGAAGATCAGGACTTCATGGTCATTGGATGTCCCTCCATGTATTCCAGGGGCAACCGGCTCCACTCCAGAACACCGCAGCTGGATCAGGATTCCAAGGTTTGTTTTAATTCCAATGTGGCGGCTTCCGTACCGAACCGTAAGTTCATCAGGCTTGCCATGGAGGAGTACGATAATCACTATTTTGTGGGGCAGGTTCTGAGGGAGCTTAGAAGCATCTATCTGGGAGCTCCCTATGAAATGAAGGTTGAATACAATTTTCATAATGTGACGGAACCCATCTATCAGGATGGAAGACTGCGCTTTTTCTGCAATGTTCCTTCCTGGGTAGAATTTATGAAGGATGCAGAGCTGACCTTCGGATCCAGACTCCACGGCTGTATTGCTGCCGTACTGGCAGATGCCCCGGCGGTTCTCATTACCAAGGATGCCAGAACAAGGGAATTGACAGCATATCATCATCTGAACACCATTCAGGAAGAGAAACTGCATAAGGGACTGACACTTAAGGATATTATTGCCAAGCAGGATTTTTCACAGATAGAAAAGCAGCAGCAGGAAAATCTGGCACGTTATGCAAGATTCCTGGAGAAAAATGATCTTCCGAATATTTACAGCAATGGACAGGATCCGGAGAATCCCCCCTTTGACCGCAAAATGCGGCAGGCGGAGTATCTGGAAGGAATCGTTCCCATTTCCCAGTGTAATCTGGAAGAGGTTGCTGAGAGAAACCGCGATTATTATTCCTGCCTGGATGAGAGAATGGATTACCTCACCAATAAGAGCATTAAGCTGTCGGGCCAGTTAAGAAGGACCCAGGAAGAATTGGAGGAGACCAAATTGAAATTGGAAAATTCTCCTGCCCCCTTTACCCAAAGGGCTGTATGCAAAGTAAAAAACATATTGAAGTCAAAGAAATAAAAAATTTCCCGCGGCGTCTTTCAACGACACCGCGGGAAATTTTATTTTTTTAATAACTTGAGAACTCCATTTTTGTTAGCGGAGAATTTCTTTCCGTGAATGGTGATCCGTTTACTGCAGACCATCTGCCCATGTTTATTGAAATAGTATTTGTTTTTTCCGATGGTAATGACTTTATCCTTTTGCACAATTCCTGTTTTACTGAAATAGTATTTCTTTCCACCAAGCTTGGCACATTTGCCGGTTACAAGAGTTCCGTCCTTTCTGACGGCGTAGGTGTTGTTCTTGAAATCGTAGAACTCTGTTCCTTTGTCCCCCGTGACAAGAACACCATCTTCCTCAAAGAGGTAGTACTGTCCGTTGATATTTTTCACACAGTTCATATACATCTTGCCGTTGCTGCCGAAATAGTATTGGGAACCGTCAATTTCTTCCCAGCAGTTTAAGGTTACTTCTCCATCCGGATCGATGGAATAGTAATTGGAGCCTACCAGGGTGGGAAGCAGTTTTGTATTGTCTGCGTCCGGAACGATTTTAAATCCATCGCGGTCGAAGTAGTAGGAAGCGCCTGCCACCTGGCTGATGCCGTAGGACATATAGGCATACCGGTCGTCATCGGAGAGACGGAAATAACGTTCCTTTCCGTCATAGTTTTTCCAGCCGCTGTAATCTCCGAATTCATCGTAAGTTCCATAATCCATCTGTCCACCGGAGCGGAAATAGTAATAATGGGATCCAATCTTTTTTACCCCGGTGACAGGGGCGGCATTACTGCCAAAATAGTACATATCAAAATTCCGGTTGAAGCCGTCGGCTCCATAGAAGGACTGCCAGCCTGTTACCTGGTTATTTGGCGTAATTGTGGAGCCTTGGTACAGGGTGATATGGTCATTGCGGATTTGATAGATCAGGGTTTTCTGCTCCGTACCCACCAGATAGCACACGCCATAGGGAGCCGTGCGGTTCATAGCTGTAAGAAAACGCCATTTTCCGGTATTTTCATTCCGATCCTCCAGACCGCTGCTGGGGATAAAGGAGTAGGAAGGGCGGACGGCATCCAGCAGTGCCACAGAATTTCCCCCGCCAATTCCGTGATGGTTTAATTTCATAATGTCACAGCGCAGCTCGTTTCCGTACTGGGAAACCAGGTTTGCTGCCTCCTCATCATAGCAGTCTCCGGCAGTGAAAAAGCGGGTGTTGCCACAGGTAAAGATGGTGGCAAGGGAGGCGTTGTTCTCATAGCGGACACGCTGTTCGTCCGGCGAGGCGATTGAGGTGTAGGTTTGTGGCAAAATCTGGGAGGTACCCACCGGTCCGATGACCTTTGCTTGCACATCCCCGAATTGGAATTCGTTTCCCACATGCAGATAAACCACACGCCCGCTGCCCTGGGAGTTCATAAAGGATTCAAATTGGGCATACCGCATGGAATAAGTCAGGGAGTAAGGGGTGTATTCTCTGCCGGGGAGATACAGCGTGTCAACGGTAATTCCCTGTGCGGACAGTTCCTTGAGCCCCGCCAGATAATCGGAGGTGGAACCGCCGGTGTGATCAATATGCAGATGGCTGAACAAAATATCTATATGGGTGGCACCAAGGGAAAGCAGTTGTCTGGCGATGACCGGAGCGTGGCTGGCGGCTCCCATATCTACCAGAAGATACTGCCCGCGGGATTCCAGCAGGGTGGAATCGCCTTTTTCCTGCGCATTCAGATACAGGGCGTAAATGTTCAGCTCCGTGTCTGATGCGGCCTGAACCTGTCCGGGTACAGACAGGGGAAGAAACAGTGTAAGAATAACGATAAAACAGATAATTTTCTTCTTCATAACTAAATCCTTTCTAAAAATCATAGTAAACTTTAGTATACCACAATCCGTATTTTCCGTCACGCAATCGGAAAAAGAAAGTGTTGAAAAATGTAATTCTATAGTATATTCTATACATGCACTGATAAGAAGGAGAGTTGCAGCGTGATGAAACAGAGAAATCATTTTTTGGATATTGCAAAGGGAATTGCCATTCTGATGGTACTGGTGACCCATTTTTCATGGTCGGATGCGGAGAGACTGAAGTATCTTTTCCCATTCTGGATCTCCATGGCAGTACCGATTTTTATGATCATATCAGGGTATTTGTCTGCCGCTTCCTTCCAAAGAAATCATGTGGAATGTCTGGATGATGCCTATGCACCAAATCTGCTTTGGCACAAATATCTCCGTTTTACCGTTCCCTTTCTCATCGCTTATGTGGTGGAGCTTTGCTTTGATACTTACTTTCACGGTCTGCCCTCCATACAGCGGGTGCTGCTTCGGGGAATGCAGGGGGGAATCGGAGGCTGTGGAACCTATTACTACCCGATTCTGATCCAGTTTATTTTTTTATTTCCCGTGATCTATATTATAATCAAAAAGAAAAAGCATGGACTGCTTTTGTGCTTTGTGATGAATGCGGTTTACGAACTGCTGGTACGGGTTTATGGCATGAATTATGACTGCTACCGCCTGCTGGTTTTCCGATATATCATGCTGATTGCTTTTGGATGTTATCTGTATCTGAAGGGAGGGAATCATCTGGGGAAAATTAACTGGCTTATGTTTTTCGGGGGAATTGCGTTTATCATAATCGCCTGCTACCTTGAGGCCCCGCTGCCAATTGCCAAATATCTGAAGAAAACCTGTGTATACGCAATCCTGTTCTTTTTGCCGGTATTCAGTTTTCTGATGGAGCATCTGCAGTCGGTAAAGTGCGGTGTTCTTGAACTGCTGGGGAAGGCGTCCTATCACATATTTTTTACCCAGATGGTATGGTACAATTATGTCAGCAAGAGGATTGCCGGATATATGCCAAACAGAGCTTTCCATCTTTGCTTCAATATCGTCTTTTGTGTGGTGGTGGGACTTTTATTCTACTATGTTGAGACACCAATCTCAAAAAAGATTATGAAGGCTTCGGAAGGGTTATTTACGGGTAAAAAGAAAAATGGAGAAGAACATGGGGGAAACGAAGAAAAGTAAAAAATCACGATGGAAAATCGCTGCGGGGATTATTTTGATCCTGCAGTGTCTCATCAGCGCTGCGGCCATTGGCGTACTGATCTGGCTGGATCTTTTGCCGACGGTGTATGTGGTGCTGGCAGGTCTTGTGCTGTTCTGGCTGCTGACCATCTGTTATGTCTGCTTTTATACAGGAATCCGCAGAAAAAAGAAGAAAAAAAAGGGGATAACCTACGTCAGGCGGGGAATCGGCTGTCTGCTTTCGGTATCTGTGATGGCTTTATGTGGCGTTATTTCTTTCATGCTGTACCAGGTGGAGAACACTTTACAGACCATAGCCGCAAATACGGTATCCACGGATTCCGTGGCCGCCTATGTATTGAAGGAAGATTCGGCGCAGACTTTAGAGGATGCTAAGGAATATGTGTTTGCCATTACGGAGAAATACGACTACCAGCACACAGAGGAAGCCCTGCAGGAGATGTGTGACTCCCTGGGCAGAACACCCAAAACCCAGACCTACGATTCCGTGCTTGATATGGTGGCTGCACTGTATGGTGGAAACGTGGATGCCATGATATTAAATGAAGCCTATGTGGAGCTGATCGAAGCCCAGGACGGTTACGAGAGCTTTTCCGAAAAAACCAGAAAGCTGTATGACCGGCAGATTGAAACCGTTGTGGCAGCTTCCCCGGAAACGGAGGAAAAGGACATTACAAAGGAGCCCTTTATAGTCTATATCAGCGGCTCGGACACCAGACATCTGACTCTGTCCACCAGCCGCAGTGATGTCAATATCCTTGTGGTGGTCAACCCCTCCACCAGACAGGTGCTGCTTCTCAATACGCCGAGGGATTACTATGTGGATACGGCGGCCTGTGCCGGTGCCAAGGACAAGCTGACCCACTGCGGAATCTACGGCATCGACTGCTCCATGGCAACCCTGGGGAGTCTCTATGATGAAACGGTGGACTATTATGCCCAGATCAACTTCAGCGGCTTTGAGACCATGGTGGATGCCATCGGGGGAATCACCGTGGATTCTGACAGAGCCTTTCGTTGCAGTGAGGGAGGCTACTATATTTCCAAGGGGATCAATCAGCTGAACGGTGCGGCTGCACTGTCCTATGTAAGAGAGCGCCACGCCTTTGCAGACGGGGATAACACAAGAGGACGGCATCAGATGCAGGTGATTGAAGCCATTATCCAGAAGGCATCCTCAGGCACCACCATCCTGTCCAACTATTCAGCGATTCTCGATAGTATGGAGGGAATGTTTACCACAAGCATGAGCACCTCCGATATTTCGGCGCTGGTGAAAATGCAGCTGTCCCAGGGAGGCTCCTGGAATGTGAAGACCTTTGCCGTGTCCGGCACCGGCGGCTCCCAGCGCACCTACTCCATGCCCGGTGCAAGAAGTTATGTCACGTACCCGGATGAGAGGCAGGTCAGCTATGCAAAGCTTCTGGTGGACAAGGTAGTGGATGGAAGGACACTGACAGATGCGGACCTTGAAATGCCCCAGATAGAAACGGAATAAGAGAAAACTTGAAACTTCCCAAACGGATCTTTGTAATAAATCTGTAAAAATAGTACGTTCGTCAGATAGACAGGAACCGAAATTACTGCTACCATATATTTGTTACAATTCTATCATGAAAAAGGAGAGCAAATATGAAAAAGTGGATGCAGAAGATGCTGACGGTGTGTCTGGCTATTGCTATGATGGTTACTGTGCTGGCACCGGTAACAGCTGAGGCAAAGGCAACAAAGAACCAGACCATGTATGTGGGGGAGAACTTTGAATACTGTATTTTTGGAACCACCATCCAGAGTGTTTCTTCCTCCAAGAAGAGTGTTGCAACGGTAGCAAAGGTAAGTGGGCAGAAGTATGCTTTCAAAATAAAGGCAAAAAAACCCGGTGCAACGAATGTGACGGTAAAGTACAAGACCTTCAGTGGTGTTAGAACCGAGAAGTTTAAGGTTACTGTGAAAAAGACAGATATCAAGATTACGGTGCAGTCTATGGACGACAATAAGGTATTACTGAAGATCAAGAACAATACAACGCAGCCGTTTGATTCGGTATATTATGATGTGACCTTCAGGGATTCGACCGGAGACATCGTGAAGCATGTGGAGGATCAGTTCACACTTAACGTTTCTGCAGGTAAGACGGCCTACGATACCGTTTATCTGGGAGGCAATATGGAAGTTGATTTATCCTCCTTCACCTATAAAATAAAGAGTGCAAGACGATATCCGGAATATGCATACAAGAATGCTTCCTCCAAAGAGCTTGTGGTTACCCAGAAGAATGTCTCTGAGGAAGACAACAAGATAACCTTTGATTTAAAAATGCAGAACAAACTGAACAAAGACGTGAATGGCGTAAATTATATCATTTACTATGACGCAGATGATCATATCATAGCAATGGATAGCTATCCATTCAGTTTATCCCCAAAGGAGACGAAAACTGCGACCGATTATTCGGTTTACAGAAGTGAGTATTCTCATCCGACCTTTGATCATTACAAGGTAGTTACACAGGCTTTTTCGAAAGTTTATATTAAAAAATAATAGCAGGCAGAAAGCTGTATGGCAGGACAAAGGAGTCGGCCATGCAGCTTTTTATATTGTGTGGGATTTGTTACTGGTCACATACCTGTGAACTGTAACTGGAATTTCTTAAGAGATTCTAATATTTAAAGTAAGAACTTTCCAAATGGGAAAGTTTGTGGTAAAATGTTTTAGGCATGACAAAAATAAGGAGGGAAAAACCTATGGATTATAAAAAAGAATACGAAAAATGGTGCACGGACACATATTTTGACGAGGCTACAAGAGCGGAGCTGAAGGCTCTGGCAGGAGACGAGAAGGAAATCGAGGACCGCTTTTACCGTACCCTGGAGTTTGGTACCGCGGGACTTCGCGGAATCATCGGAGCAGGAACGAACCGCATGAATGTCTATACAGTCCGTCAGGCAACCCAGGGACTGGCCAATTACATTCTGTCCCAGGAAGGTCAGGACAAGGGTGTTGCCATTGCCCACGATTCCAGACTGATGGCAGACGAGTTTACGGATGCAGCAGCACTGTGTCTGGCAGCCAACGGCATCAAGACCTATGTGTTCCCGAGCCTTCGTCCGGTTCCGGAGCTGTCCTTTGCAGTGAGACAGCTGGGCTGCATCGCAGGAATCGTTATCACAGCCAGCCATAACCCGAGAGAATACAACGGATATAAAGTATACTGGTCTGATGGTGCACAGGTAACACCGCCTCACGACACAGCAATCATGGATGAGGTAGGCAAGGTAACCTCTTTTGATATGGTAAAGACTATGGATAAGGATGCGGCAGTTGCAGCAGGCCTTTATCAGATGATCGGAGAGGATCTGGACGAGGCTTATTTCGCTGAGCTTCGGAATCTGTCCATCCATCCGGAAATCATCAAAAAGATGGCAAAGGATATCAAAATCGTCTATACCCCCCTTCACGGTACAGGACTTGGCCCGGTGAAGCGTGTGCTCAGTGATCTTGGTTTTGAGAACGTATATATTGAGCCCCAGCAGGCAGTGGCTGATGGCCATTTCCCAACAGCTCCATACCCGAACCCGGAGAATCCCGATGCCTGGGAGCTGGCTCTGAAACTGGCAAAGGAGAAAGATGCAGATCTGGTGCTGGCTACGGATCCGGATGCTGACCGTCTGGGGGTTTACTGCAAGGATACCAAGAGTGGAGAGTATGTAACCTTCACCGGAAATATGTCCGCTATGCTGATCGCAGAGTATATTCTGGGACAGAAGAAGGCACTTGGCATGATGCCGGAGAATCCGGTACTGGTGGAGTCTATTGTATCTACTGATATGGCAAAGGCGATTGCTGCTGCTTATGATGTGGAGCTGGTTGAAGTGCTGACCGGATTTAAGTACATCGGAGAGCAGATGCTCAAATATGAGCAGTCCGGGGATAAGAATTATGTCTTCGGATTTGAGGAGAGTTACGGATGTCTTCCGGGCACTTATGCGAGAGATAAGGATGCCCCGGCAGCAGTCTGCATGCTCTGCGAGGTAGCAGCTTACTATAAATCCCAGGGCAAGACCCTGTGGGATGGCATGATCGAAATGTACGAGAAGTACGGCTATTACCGTGAGGGAATCGCCACCATGACATTAAAGGGAATTGACGGTGCCGCACAGATCCAGCAGATCATGGACCGGGCAAGAAGCAATACTCTTTCGAAACTGGGGGCATTTGATGTCCTGGCTGTCCGGGATTACAAGGCAGATACCCGAAAGGATTTAAAGACCGGCGAGGTAACATCCACAGGCCTTCCTTCTTCCAATGTTCTGTACTTTGAACTTTCAGACAATGCATGGTGTTGTGTCCGCCCATCCGGTACAGAACCGAAGATCAAGTTCTATGTAGGCGTGAAAGGAACCACTCTTGAGGGAGCAGATCAGATGCTGGAGGAACTCAAAGCAGAGGTGCTTAAGACTTTTGAATAAGCGGTAAATGATATGATGAGAATATACATTTGTCCACAGTGCGGCTGGATCCGGATGGTTTCCAGACGCAAGGATGTGGAGTGCCACCAGTGCGGCAATCCGCAGATGCGCCTGACGAATCTGGACTTGGAAAAATATACAGCCATGTCCGAGGAGGAGCGCGTCAGCTATGCGGACGCATGGCTGTATATACATAACAGACAAAAGGGTTAATTTTATGTCAGATAATAGGAAAAGAAAAAAGAGAAAGAAAAAAAAGAGCAGAAAATTACTGATTTTTGTTTTTGAGATCCTTCTCCTTGCGGTTCTTCTGATTGCTGCGTATTTTGTTGCCATGGTCAATAAGATCAATTTTGAGAATATGAACGAATCGGAGGCCGGAATCAATGAGGATCTGAACAAGGATACACTGTTGTCTTTGGAGGGATATACCAACATTGCATTGTTCGGGCTGGATAATCGAAGCAAAAACAGCTATGACACCGGTAATTCCGATGTGATCATGATTGCCAGCATCAACAATAAGACCAAGGATGTGAAGCTTGTTTCCGTATACCGTGATACCTATCTGAGTGTGGGAGATGGCAGATACCGCAAGGCAAATGCGTCCTACGCCAATGGAGGCGCAAAGCAGGCGGTTCAGATGCTCAACTCAAATCTGGATCTGGATATCCAGGATTATGTCTGTGTGGATTGGGCTGCCCTGGTGGAAGTTATTGACGCTTTAGGAGGACTGGATCTGGAGATCACCCAGGGGGAGATGCAGCAGATCAATAAGTACAAGTGGGAAGTAGATAAGGCTACCGGTCTCTCCACTCCGGATGTTACGCAGTACGGAAGGGTGCATCTGGACGGAACCCAGGCTACCACCTACGCCCGTATCCGGAAGCTGCAGGGAGATGATTTTAAACGTGCCTCCCGGCAGAGAATTGTTCTTCAGGCGATTCTGGAGAAAGCAAAGCAGGCGGATATCGGTACCCTTACCAGCATCTGTAATTCGGTGGTGGACGATATTTCCACAACCCTGACAATTAGTCAGATTTTATCTCTGGCTAAGGATGTGAAATCCTATAAGATCGCATCCACAACAGGATTCCCCTTTGAACTGACAACGAAGAACATGTCGGTAACAGGAGATACGGTAATTCCTGCAGATCTGGCAACCAACGTGACAGAACTGCATAAGTATATGTTTGAGGATACGGCGTATGTTCCGTCCCAGACCGTACAGGCCATCAGCGATACCATTGTCAACAATACAGGTATCACGACGGAGTCGGCTCTCATCAACACCTCAGATTACAACGAGACCGCAGGTGCTTCTGGAACAGACAGCATCCAAAAGAGCACACAAGAAAATTAACGTGAAAACAGGTAGGCCAATCAAAGGATTGGTCTACTGCTATAATAAAATATTTTGGGAGGAATTCATGCAGATGAATCAAATCGTCCGAGAGAAAATACAAAGTACCGGTCAGAAATATCTGATCCCTCTGATTGACAAAGAGATACCTGAAAAGCTGGAAAACCAGCTGGAGCAGATGGATTGGTCCTGTCTGGATCTGATCCACGGAAAACCCCAGGAGAGAGGAAACTTTGCGCCACTTCGTGCCATGGAGCTTTCTGAGATACAGGAGAGAAAAGAAGAGTTTCGCAGCATTGGCTTAAAGGCCATCAGGGAAGGATGGATGGGAGCGGTTCTTCTGGCGGGAGGCCAGGGAACAAGACTTGGCTTTGATAAGGCCAAGGGAATGTTCAATATCGGGGTTCACAAAAACCTCTATATTTTTGAACAGCTGATTCAGAATCTGCTTCAGGTAACCAGTGAGGCAGGGGCATGGGTTCCTTTGTACATCATGACCAGCGACAAAAATGACGCCCAGACAAGAGAATTTTTTGAAGAGCATGATTATTTTGGATACAATAGAGATTACATACGTTTCTTCGTCCAGAAGATGGTGCCTGCCGTAGATTTTGAGGGAAATATCCTCATGGAATCCGAGGAATCCCTTGCCATGTCCCCCAACGGCAACGGTGGCTGGTTCCAGTCCATGATCAGTGCGGGACTGGATCAGGATATGAAGGAAAAGGGCGTAGAATGGCTGAATGTGTTTGCCGTGGATAATGTGCTGCAGCGGATCGCAGATCCTGTATTTATCGGGGCGGTGATTGCTTCCGGCTGTGTCAGCGGTTCCAAGGTGGTGCGCAAGGTTTCCCCTTACGAGAGGGTTGGTGCCATGTGCCTGGAGGATGGCAAGCCCTCCATTGTGGAATACTATGAACTGACCAGCGAAATGGCCGAGGCAGCGGATGAGAAGGGAACGCTTCTCTATGGTTTTGGTGTGATCCTGAACTATCTGTTTTCTGTGGATGCCCTGATGAATGTGGTACAGAAAAAGCTTCCGGTCCATGTGGTGCAGAAAAAGGTTCCTTATCTGGATGAATCAGGCGAACTTCAGAAGCCGGAGGAGCCAAACGCCTACAAATTTGAGACACTGATTCTGGATATGGTTTATATGATGGATAACTGTCTGCCCTTTGAGGTAGAAAGAGAGCGGGAATTTGCACCGGTAAAGAACGCAGTAGGAACGGATTCTGTGGAGTCCGCAAGAGAGCTTTTGAAAAAAAACGGGATAATGATCTAAGGGGAAATCATAGAAAGGAATAGAGATTATGTGTGGAATTGTTGGATATGTTGGTAAGGAGCAGGCGGCTCCCATTCTTTTGGACGGATTGTCAAAGCTGGAATACAGAGGCTATGATTCCGCCGGTATGGCAGTGTATGACGGCGACAAGATCGTGATTAACAAGGCAACAGGAAGGCTGAAGGTTTTGAGCGAGATGACCCATGACGGAGAAAATATGCCGGGGCATATCGGTATCGGTCACACCCGCTGGGCAACCCACGGAGAGCCATCGGTGGACAATGCCCATCCGCATTTCAATGAAGACAGAACCATTGTGGTGGTACACAATGGAATCATTGAAAACTATATCAAGCTGAAAAAGATGCTGCAGGATAAGGGTTACCAGTTCCACTCCGAAACCGATACTGAGGTGGTAGCCCATCTGTTGGATTACTACTACAAAAAATACGACAAGGATGCCTTGACCGCGGTGGTACGGATGATTCACAGGGTGGAAGGCTCTTATGCCCTGGGCATTCTGTTTGCCGATGAGCCGGATGTGGTCTATTCAGTGCGCAAGGACAGCCCGCTGATCGTGGGCAAGGCCAAGGGAGGCAACCTGATTGCCTCCGACGTGCCGGCAGTGCTTAAGTATACAAGAGATGTCTATTTTATTGAAAATGAGGAGATTGCCCGTCTGACGGAGAATGATATCACCTTCTTTAATCTGGACGGAGATCCCATTGAGAAGGAGTCCAAGCATATCGACTGGGATATCAATGCTGCAGAGAAGAATGGCTATGAGCATTTCATGCTGAAGGAAATCTATGAGCAGCCAAAGTCAGTCAAGGATACCATCAGTCCCAGAATCAAGGACGATTCGGTGGTAATCGAGGAGCTGGGTATGACGGATGAGGAAATCCGCTCCATCAGCAAGATCCACATTATCGCCTGCGGCTCTGCCTATCATACCGGTGTGACGACCAAGTATATTTTTGAGGGTCTGGCACGGATTCCGGTGGAGGTGGATCTGGCATCGGAATTCCGCTATCGTGATCCGATTCTGGAGCCGGGGGCATTGGTGATCATCATCAGCCAGTCCGGCGAGACCGCGGATTCCCTTGCGGCACTGCGCCTTGCGAAGGAACGGGGCGTGACGACCCTTGGAATCGTGAACGTGGTGGGAAGCTCCATTGCCAGAGAGGCGGATAAAGTCATGTATACCTGGGCGGGACCGGAAATTGCGGTTGCCACCACAAAGGCTTACAGCTGTCAGCTGGCAGCCCAGTATTTGCTTGCCATTAAATTTGCACAGGTACGGGGACAGCTTACCGGTGAAGAGGTAAAGAAATATCTTCATGAAATTGAGATGCTTCCGAATCAGATCGAGAGTCTTCTGGGCAACAAGGAGAGAATTCAGAAATTTGCCAACCGCTATATTGCTGCGAAGGACGTATTCTATATCGGACGCGGAATTGACTATGCCATTTCCCTGGAGGGATCTCTAAAACTCAAGGAGATTTCCTATATCCATTCCGAGGCATATGCGGCAGGTGAATTAAAGCATGGAACCATTTCCCTGATCGAGGATGGGACACTGGTAACGGCGGTGGTTACCCAGGAGGAGCTGTACAAAAAGACCATCAGCAACATCGTTGAGGTAAAGACCAGAGGCGCTTATGTGCTGGCTGTGACCAACGATGACAATGTGGATATTGAGAAGACGGTGGACAGCGTGATCTACATTCCCAAAACCAACCGATTCTTCACCAATTCTCTGGCCATCATTCCACTGCAGCTTTTTGCCTACTATGTATCCGTGGGTAAGGGTCTGGATGTGGATAAGCCGAGAAATCTGGCAAAATCCGTTACGGTTGAGTAAAAGAGAACTGGAAAATAACAAAGTTTCCATTTTTTTGTCACAATTTGAACACAGATTGTGGCTAGAATACTCCTTAGAAAGCAAAGGAAAGGAGTTGTTTTATCATGGATAATAACTACTATAATAATTATAATTCACAGAACAATAACCAGCAGGGTGCCCAGGGCAGCAACGCCGGCGGCTATCAGTCCTATGGGGCAGGCAACGGCCAGAATACGAACGGGTATGCATACAACAGTTATCAGAATAACTACAATCCCTACCAGCAGCCGGGGCAGCAGCAGAGGCCGAAGAAGCCAAAGAAACAGCATCATGGCTTTGGTGCCACTCTCGGAAAGACCGTTGCCATAGCACTGGCGTTTGGTCTTGTTGCCGGCGGTGTCTTTACCGGAGTAAGCTTTATCGGGACAAAAGTCCTGGGAATTGGAAGCAGCAAGACGCAGACCGAGGCTTCCGGCAACAAGGATACGGGGGATTCTGCCAGTGTCCAGCAGACGAAGACCGGGGAGGCAGGGGATCTTCTGGATGTATCTTCCATCGCGAAGGAGGCAATGCCAAGCATCGTGGCAATTACCAATATGGGCACGATTTCCTACCAGACCTTCTGGGGAATTCAGCAGCAGCAGAGCGAGAGCTGTGGATCCGGAATTATCATCAATCAGGATGACGACTATCTGTATATCGTGACAAATAATCATGTGGTGGAGGATGCGGATGAGCTGACGGTTCAGTTCGCGGATAATGAGACCGTCACCTGTGAGGTTAAGGGAACAGATGCCTCGGATGATCTGGCAGTTGTGAAGGTGGCCATTTCCGATATTAAGGCAGATACTTTAAACAACATCAAGGTTGCCACTGTGGCAGATGAAAACCAGGAACTAGTGGTAGGCCAGGGAGTAATTGCTATCGGAAATGCCCTTGGCTACGGACAGTCTGTAACCAACGGAATTATCAGTGCTTTGGGCAGAAGTGTTACCGTTCAGGATGAGCAGACGGGTCAGACCATCGTCAACAATAATATGATTCAGACCAATGCCGCAATCAACCCCGGCAACAGCGGTGGTGCGCTTCTTAATGCCAAAGGTGAGGTGATTGGTATCAATTCGGCAAAATATTCAGATACCCAGGTAGAGGGCTTTGGTTATGCAATCCCGATTACAGATGCTATGCCGATTGTTGAGCAGCTGATCACAAGAGAAAAGGTAGATGAGTCCAAGACCGCCTTTCTTGGAATCCAGGGACAGGATGTGTCTGCAGACATCGCAAAGGCATATAATATGCCGGAGGGAATCTATCTCTACGAGGTGGTAAAGGGATCACCAGCGGAGGATGCAGGTCTTCGTCAGGGAGATATCATCACAAAGTTTGATAAACAGACTGTAAGATCCATGAGCGAGCTCAAGCAGCAGATGGCTTATTATAAAGCAGGAGAGAAAGTAAAGATTACCATCGAGAGACTCGAGAATGGTAAATATGAGGAGCATTCCATCGAAGTTAAATTAGGTTCGGCACCGGCCACTCAAAAGTAGAACAACAAATAGACAAAAAGAGCAAAATGCGATATAATAGATTGTCCATAGTGGGCAATCTATTATTATATGCAGGAGTCATGAATGAATAAGGTAAAGAAGCTGTTTCTGCAGTTTTGCAAGTTCGGCCTGGTAGGAACCCTTTGCTTTTGTATTGACTACGGACTGATGGTGCTTTTGACGGAGACCGGGATATTGGGCTACTTTGCAGCCAGTGGAGTGTCCTTTACCGTTTCTGTTGTGGTCAATTATCTACTGAGTATGCGGTTCGTGTTTAGGGGAAAGGATGAACTGAGCAGGCTTCAGGAGATGGGGATTTTTCTGGCGCTCAGTCTGGTGGGATTGGCCTTAAACCAGATGATCATGTGGATTGCCGTGGATTTTTTCAAAATGTATTATGCGTTGGCCAAGATTTTGGCAACGATGATTGTCACTAACTATAATTTTATATCCAGAAAGCTTTTTCTTGAGGCGTGAATAAGGAGGAAGTATGAAGAAAAAGAGAATTGTAATTGCATTGGGGCATGAGGCATTGGGAAGTACGCTGCCGCAGCAGCAGAAGGCAGCAGCCAGAACGGCAAAGGCAGTTGCTGACTTTATCAGAGAGGATTATCAGGTGGTTATTACCCACAGTAACGGCCCGCAGGTGGGGATGATCCACACCGCCATGAACGAATTCTGCCGCCTGTATCCGGAATATACGGCGACTCCTACTTCTGTATGCTCTGCCATGAGTCAGGGATATATCGGCTACGATCTGCAGAATGCCATCCGGACAGAGCTTTTGAACCGCGGCATCTATAAGACCGTGTCTACGGTGCTGACCCAGGTGGTAGTAGATCCCTATGACGAGGCCTTTTATCATCCGACCAAAGTCATCGGCCGTGTCATGACGAAGGAAGAGGCTGAGGAGGAAGAAAAGAAGGGAAATCATGTAGTTCAGGTGGAAGATGGCTTCCGCAGAGTTGTGGCAGCGCCAAAGCCTATGGATATTGTTGAGATCGATGCCATTGCGGCACTGTCTGATGCGGATCAGGTGGTAATTGCCTGCGGCGGCGGTGGAATTCCGGTGCTGGCTCAGAACAACAGACTGCAGGGCGCCAGCGCGGTGATTGAGAAGGATCTGTCAGCAGGAAAGCTGGCAGAGAAGCTGGATGCAGATATGCTGGTAATTCTTACCAGCGTGGATAAGGTCTGCCTGAACTTTGGCAAAGAGGATGAGGTAAAGCTGGATACCCTGTCACTTTCCGATGCTAAGAAGTATCTGGAAGCTGGCGAGTTCGAAGAGGGAACCATGGCGCCGAAGATTGAGGCTGCCATCGACTTTATCGGAGAATCAGCCATCCGTTCCGTGCTGATTACCAAGCTGAATAAGGATGCCACAGAACTGACCGGAGGAATGGGTACACTGATCAAGAAATAAGAGGACATCATGGAAGACAGAAAATTACGGAGACGTCAGGATATTTCCGCTGAATACAAGTGGAAGCTGACGGATCTTTACGAGACAGATGAACAATGGAACGAGGAGGTAGAAAAGGCCAAAGAACTCTGCACACAGATACAGGCCTTCGCAGGAACCCTGGGGCAAAGCGCAAAGCAGCTCCTTGATTTTTTCAGACTTAGGGATGAGCTTTCACGCCGTGCAGCCAGAATTTGCGTATATGCCAACGAAAGCTATCATCAGGATACGGCAGATGCGAAATATCAGGGTTTTGCTGCTGCCTCGGATTCGGTCATGGTACTGATGAATGCTGCAGTAAGTTTTGCAGATCCGGAAATCCTTGCAATTCCAGAGGAGACACTGCGCAGCTTTTGGGAGGAGGAACCACAGCTTCAGGTTTACCGCCGCAGGATCGAACTGATTTTGCGGGAGAAAGAGCACACCCTTTCCCCGGAGAAGGAGCAGATCCTGGCAGAGGTGGGGGAACTGGCAGTGGCACCTTCCAATATCTATTCCATGTTCAACAACGCGGATATTAAATTTCCATCCATTACAGACGTGGAGGGGAACCGAATCCAGATTACCCACGGGAATTTTATCCGGTTCATGAATGACAAGGACCGCAGCTTGAGAAAGCAGGTGTTCCGCGGCGTATACAATACCTATGCCAAGTGGGGCAACACCATCGCTGCTGTGTTTGTCAGTAACCTGAAGCAGGAAAATTTTTATGCGAAGATGCGCAAATACCCGAGTGTCCGCGCGATGCATTTAAGCGAGGGCAATATTCCGGAATCGGTCTATGATAACCTGATAGAAGCGGTGCATAAGCACTTGCCGGCCATGCACCGGTATATGGCTCTTCGGAAGAAGCTTCTGGGTGTAGAGCATCTGCATATGTATGATCTGTATGTGCCATTGGCCGAGAATGTGGAAGGAGACTATTCCTTTGAGGAGGCAAAGGCGCTGGTAAAGAAGGCGTTAGCCCCTATGGGAGAGGAATATCTTGCCATTGTCGAGGAGGGCATGACCGGGGGATGGATCGACGTCTACGAGAACGAGAATAAGCGCAGCGGCGCATATTCCTGGGCGGCTTACGGAACGCACCCTTATATTCTTTTGAATTACCAGAATGATCTGGAGAGTGTCTTTACCCTTGCCCATGAGATGGGGCATGCGGTGCACTCCTATTATTCCAACAGTCATCAGCCGGTGACATATGCGGATTATCTCATTTTCGTAGCGGAGGTTGCGTCTACCTGCAACGAAGCACTCCTCAACCATTATCTTCTGGAAAATGAGAAGGATGAGAAGAAGAAGGTCTTTTTGATGAATCATTATCTGGAGAATTTCCGCACAACCTTGTACCGTCAGACCATGTTTGCGGAATTCGAGAAGATCGTTCACGAGAAAACCCGGGCAGGGGAGTCCCTGACCATGGAATCTATGAACAAGATCTACCATGATCTGAACGTGCTGTATTACGGCCCGGATATGGTGGTGGATCCGGAAATTGATTACGAGTGGATGCGGATCCCGCATTTTTATAATGCTTTTTACGTATATCAGTATGCCACGGGATTTTCGGCAGCCGTTGCCTTTTCCGAGAAGATTCTTACTGAAGGAAAGCCTGCGGTGGATGCCTATGTCAGCAATTTCCTCTGTGGAGGCTGCTCGAAGGATCCTATTGATCTTCTGGCGGCGGCAGGGGTGGATATGAGTACACCAAAGCCGGTGGAGGACGCACTTTTTGTATTTGAAAATTGTCTGGATCGATTTGAGAAAATGATGAGTTAGGGAGGTTGTGTCATGGATCGAATTAAGAGCTTTACCATCAATCATGATGTACTGGTACCGGGATTTTATATTTCCAGGGTGGACGGGGATGTGATCACCTACGATTTGCGCACCAGAAAGCCCAATGCCGGTGACTATATGGACAATGCAGCCATGCATTCCCTGGAGCATATGTTTGCCACCTATATCCGCAATTCCAAGATGAAGGATGATGTGGTATATTTCGGGCCTATGGGCTGTCAGACCGGTTTTTATCTTCTGGTGAGGGACAGCCAGAGCCCGCTGGATGTCTTTGAAATGACGAAACAGGTGCTGCAGCAGACCATGGATCATGAGGGATCGGTGTTTGGCGCATCCGCAAAGGAATGCGGGCATTTTGAGAATCTGTCTTTGGAGGCAGCGCAGGGGGAGGCAGCTAAGTATCTGGAAGCGCTGGAGCAGCAGACTAACATGGAGTTTACTTATCCGGAATAAAACTATGGAGTTGCAGAAAGAAGTATTGCAGCGTTCGAATACGAGGAGGGAGCAAAATGAAGATTGGTGTTATCGGAGCTATGCAGATGGAAGTGGATAACCTGAAGGAAGCCATGGAGGACATTCGGACGGATGTCTACAGCGGAGTAACCTATATCAGCGGAACCGTGTATGGGCAGGAGATTGTAGCTGCCGTCTGCGGAATCGGAAAGGTTTTTGCCGCCATCTGTGCAGAGGCAATGATTTTGAAATTTCGCGTGGATTATGTAATAAATATCGGGGTGGCCGGAACCCTCTGCAAGGAACTTGGGGTCATGGATGTAGCTGTGGCAGATCAGGTGGTGCAGCACGATATGAATACCTCAGCACTGGGGGATCCCATTGGACTTCTGTCGGGATTGAATCAGATCTTTCTGCCCAGTGATGAGAAGATGAGAAAGCTCCTCTGCGAATGTCTTCAGGAGAGAGGAATCAGATACCGGGTGGGAACCATCGCCACCGGCGATCTTTTCCTGCACAAACCAACTCAGAAGGCACTGCTCCATGAGCGTTTCGGCGCTATTGCCGGGGAGATGGAGGGAGGCAGCATCGGCCATGTCTGCTATGTAAACGAGGTGCCTTTTGCAATCCTGCGCTCCATTTCTGACGGTGAGGGCGGAGCTATGGATTATGAGACCTTTGCGGAGAAGGCGGCACTGCAGTCCATCGATGTGGTGCTGGATTTTATCCGCAGGGCAGAGGAACTTGAGGCCTGAAGAAGAGTACTGGCAGAAAGATTATCATGTAGTTTTATTGGATTTTCAGACTATCAGCAATGCGAAATTTGAAATAGAAAATCATTTTTCTCTTATATTTGCAAAGTTGTTTTTGAGAGGACTGAAAATGAATTTGCTGTCAGATGATCAGAAATTTCAGTCAGCTATAGGACAGCTTGAGCTACAGGTGAGAGAAAAGAGAACGGATTATGAATTACCGGAACTTTTTGACAGTCTGGCGGGAATCTGTGCATCTTCTGATAAGCCCATTGTTTTGATGATCGATGAAGTGGATAGTGCAACGAATAATCAGGTGTTTTTGGACTTTCTGGCACAACTGCGTGCATATTATATTGATCGGGATGTATGGCCCTCTTTTCAAGCAGTGATTCTAGCAGGGGTCTATGACGTAAAGAATCTAAAAAGAAAGATTCGTACCGAGGAGGATTATAAGGTAAATAGTCCATGGAATATCGCAGCAGATTTTAATGTTGATATGAGCTTTTCAAAAGAAGAAATTGAAGGGATGCTGCAGGAGTATGAAAAAGATCATCATACGGGGATGGATACAGGTAAGATATCCGGGCTGCTCTATGATTATACCTCAGGTTATCCATTTCTTGTTTCGAAATTGTGTAAACTGATGGATGAGGAAGTTATTGGGCGGGAGGGGTATGAAAACGAGAACGCAGTGTGGACGAAAAATGGATTTTGTGAAGCTGTCAAGATGATATTGACAGAGAAGAATTCACTTTTTGAATCATTAAGTGAAAAGTTGATTAGTTTTCCGGAATTAAATACTATGCTTAAGGCATTACTGTTTACCGGGAAAAATATTGTATACAATTTTTATGAACCGTCAATTAATATAGCAACGATGTTTGGATTTGTTAAGAATCAGAATGGGATTCTGACAATTTCCAACCGTATTTTTGAGACCTGGTTGTATAATCTGTATCTGTCTGCGGCGGATATGCAGAGCAAGGAAATTTATACTGCATCTCTTCAGGATAAAAATCAGTTTATTGAAGAAGAGGGACGAAAATATTTTCTGCTATATCTAAGACCGATTATTAATGGTACGGGAAATTATTATATTGAATCACAGACCAGGGGACTTCGTTGTACAGACATTATTGTTGATTATCGTGGCGAACAGTATATTATTGAGATGAAAATCTGGCGTGGGGAAGAGTATAACAACCGGGGAGAGAAACAGCTGGTTGGTTATCTGGATGATTATGACCAAAAGAAAGGCTATATGTTAAGTTTCAATTTTAACAAAAAAAAGAAAATTGGTGTGCAGGAAATAATCGTTGAAGATAAGGTGCTGATAGAGGCTGTTGTATAAGTGGATAGGGAAGTTCTAAAGAAATTATTCAAAAATGCTATAAGGAGTCACAGGAAAAGTTTGGAAACGGAATTCTTCTTGTGGCTCTTTTTGCATGTCTGGCTTTTCTATCGTATGAGACCACCAACGCGGTGGTGACCAATGCCGGGTTGGGGGAGCTGGATAGGGTATGGTGAGTAGTTTACACTTTAACAGGACATTCTGCCAGGAGTGGGTAGCCTGAAAGGGTGTAGTTCTAAAGACATCTGGGCAGACATAAACTTCTAACAAGAGTTATGTTCGGAAAGGTTGCACATGGGTAAATTTCATATTCAAAAACGGTATAAGGAGTCACAGGGAAAATTCGGAAACGGAATTCTTCTTGCGGCTCTTTTTACGTGTCTGGTTTTTCTTTCCTACGAGACCACCAATGCGGTGGTGACCAATGCCAGGGTGGGGGAGCGGGATCTGCCTATTTACTGTGTGGATACAACGGAGAAGAAGGTGGCCTTAAGTTTTGATGCGGCCTGGGGGGCGGAGGATTTTCAGAAAATCATGGAGATTCTGGATAAGCACAAGGTAAAGGTAACCTTTTTCATGACGGGAAATTGGGTGGATGACAATCCGGACTGCGTGAAGGAACTGGTGGAAAAAGGTCATGATCTGGGGAATCACAGTGAGCACCACTACGATATGACCACCATTTCCCAGTCGGAGAAGGAGAAGGAGCTGCAGATCGTTCACGATAAGGTAAAGAAACAGACGGGGTACGAGATGTTTTTGTTCCGGCCACCTTATGGGGCTTACGATAATGAGGTGGTGCAGACGGCTTATGATATGGATTACTATCCGATTCAGTGGTCGGTTGATAGTCTGGATTGGAAGGATTACGGCGTATCCTCCATCATCGATACCGTCTGCAACCATAAAGCATTGGCACCGGGCGCTATCATCCTCTGCCACAACGGGGCTAAATATACGGCAGATGCATTGGATACGCTGCTGACCCAGTTAGAGCAGAAGGGCTATACTATCGTGCCGGTGTCCGAGCTGATTATAAGGGAAAATTATCATATGGACGTGGCGGGAAAGCAGATTGCGGATGAGCAAAAGAGCAGTCAGTGATACGAAGTACTGCAAAAAGTAATATTGCTGTGTTTGTCAGGTTATGCTATAATGTAGAAGTCTTAAAGATTATGAGAAATTATGGAAGCATAACAGTATGAGGAGATGATGCAGATGTCAGTATTGATTTTAGTGGGGGCTTTGATAGGAATCGCCATATTAGGCGCGTTGATTGCGGTGATTGCGGCAGTGTCCGGAGCATCCGCAGCCATCGTTGACGAGGAAGATGAAGAAGAAGCATAGAGTTGCGAAGGGGCTGTCGCTTTCACGAATGGAAATTCGTAAAGCGGCAGCCCCTTTTCGATAACGGATGAAAACTTCCCACATGAATTTCCCCGCAGCCCCGCCTGCCACCTGGGCTGCGGGGAAATCCATGTGGGAAGCTTTGGCGGGGGGGGGATTTTATAAAAAAGATGTGAAATAATTTGTTAGCACTTGTAAATTCTGGGAATACACGCGTATAATGAGAACGAAACTCTCGAATTACATACAGGAGGAACGAACATGATTTCCAAATACAGTGTGAAGAGACCCTTTACCGTGCTGGTAGGGGTGGTTCTTGTGATCGTACTTGGTGTAGTCTCATTATCGAAAATGACGACGGATCTGCTGCCGGATATGAGCCTGCAGTATGCCATGATCATCACAACGGATATGGGCGCAAGCCCGGAGAAGGTGGAGGACGAGGTTACGGCACCCATTGAGTCGGCTATGGCTACCACCTCGAATATTAAGAACATCAGCTCCATTTCCTACAACAGTTATTCTATTGTGACTTTGGAGTATGAACAGAATGCCAACATGGATTCTGTGGTGATTGAGATTCAGCAGAAGCTGGATCAGATTTCAGGAGCCTGGGGCGATTCGGTAGGAACGCCCATGATTATGAAGATCAACCCGGATATGATGCCGATTATGGCAGCTGCCGTGGATAAGGATGGGGTGAATGCCTCCAAGCTGTCGGAGTACGTAGAGAATGAGCTTGCACCGGCCATCGAAAGTCTTGAGGGTGTGGCTTCCGTTAATACCACGGGGCAGTTGGAGGAGCGCATTGAGGTCACCATGAATCAGGACAAGATCGATGCCCTCAACGAGAAAATCCGTCAGAGCATTGACAAGCAGTTTGAAGATGCACAGAAGGAGATTGATTCCGGAAAGGATAAGGTAACCAGCGGACAGTCCGGATTAAACTCCGGCAAGGAGCAGCTGTCCTCTGCCATCAACCAGACCATGGAGCAGCAGGAAAAGCTTCTCCAGTCCGAGAAGGATCTCAACAAGAAACTGAAGGATTTGAAGGAACAGCAGAAATCCTTAAAGCAGCTGCAGAAGGGAATTCAGACCTTTATGGCATCGGATGCCTACGGGGGAATTGCTGCCATGCTGGAGCAGAACCCGGAAGCAGTCAATCTTCCGGAGGTACAGGAGCAGATCAGGCAGTTAAATGAAGCGGTAAAAAAGCAGTTTTCCGCTTTGAGCTCCATGGATATTACAGTGGAATCCTATGAGGATCTTGCCACCGCAGATACCAGGATCGGCAAACTCCTTACCAAGGTAAATACGGGAATTACTTCTATAAATACGGCAATTAAGAAGGTGGAGGCCGGTAAAGTTTCTCTGGCTTTGGCGTTAGATACCTTAAATGCAAATGCGGCTTTGTCTGCCCTTGAGATGAGTACCGGATCCGCAGAACTGGCAACCGCTGCTTCCAGTCTGGATACCGCCCAGAGCGATCTGGACAGCGCCAAGGACAGCGCTTATGATTCCGCAGATCTGAATGAAATCCTGACGGAGGAAACCTTAAGCGGTCTTTTTGCCGGGCAGAATTTCGATATGCCGGCAGGTTATGCCATGGATGGGGACAAACAGTATCTGATTCGTGTGGGCGATGCCGTTTCCGACATGGAAGAACTGAAGGAGCTTCCGCTGATCGATCTGGGGATGGATGATATTGATACCATCCGTCTGTCTGATGTAGCAGATATTCGTAAAGCGGATAACTCTGATGAAACCTACGCAGTGATCAACGGCAATCCGGGAATCATGCTTTCCATGGAAAAGCAGACCGGATACTCCACCGGTGAGGTGACAGACCGGATTCTGGAGAAATTTGACAAGCTGGAAAAGGAAGATTCCAGCCTACATCTGTCTGTTCTGATGAATCAGGGCGTATATATCGACATGATTGTTAAGTCTGTCGTACAGAATATGATCTTTGGCGCGATTCTGGCAATCATTGTACTGCTTTTCTTCTTAAAGGATGTGAAGCCCACCCTTGTGATTGCCTGCTCCATTCCGCTTTCTGTGGTTACGGCAGTGGTGCTGATGTATTTTACGGATATTTCCTTAAACATCATTTCTATGTCGGGACTGTTGTTAGGCATCGGAATGCTGGTAGATAATTCCATCGTTGTCATAGAAAATATTTACAGACTTCGTGCAGAAGGTTATTCCATCCGCAAGGCGGCTGTGGAGGGATCCAATCAGGTGGCAGGCGCCATCGTGGCTTCCACACTGACCACCATCAGCGTGTATGCGCCCATTATTTTCACGGAGGGATTGACCAGACAGCTCTTTATGGATCTGACGTTAACCATCGCTTTTACCTTACTGGCTTCCCTGGTGGTGGCTCTTACCTTTGTACCGGCTATGTCCTCTGCAATCTTAAGGCGCACGAAGGAAATCAGGCACCCATGGTTTGACCGGTTTAAGGAGGCATACGGACGGTTCCTGGGACTGTGTCTTCGGTTTAAGCCTCTGGTATTCCTTGCAGCGGTTCTGCTGCTGGTGGGAAGCGCAGCTCTTTCCCTGTCCAGAGGAATGAGTTTTATGGATATGGATATGGAAACCAACCAGATTTCCGTCACCATTACGGCGAAGGAGGATGAGAAGCTGACCTTTACAGAACTAAGGGATGCTTCGAACGAAGTGATGGATCGGATTTCGGACATCAAAGCTATTGATACCATCGGTGCCATGGCGGGAGGCAGCTCCACCATGAGTATGATGGGCGGCGGCGAGGACAGCGTCAGCATGTATATTCTGCTGGCAGAGGATGCGGACGCAAAGGCTTCTGAGGTTGCCGATGAGATCACGGAGCGGACCAAGGATATGGACTGCGTGGTAAGCTGCAGTACCTCCTCCATGGATGCAGAGTCCTTCCTTGGAAATGGCCTTTCGGTTCGCATTGAGGGAAATAATCTGGGTAAGCTGCAGGATCTGGCAAAGCAGGTGGCTTCCATTCTGACGGATACCAAGGGAACCATAGATGTGGACAACGGACTGGGAGATGCAGTGCCTCAGCTTACCATCAGCGTGGATAAGGAAAAGGCGGCAAAATATGGCATGACCGTGGCTCAGGTGTTCCAGCTGGTCAATAAGGAACTGGCAGATGCTAGGAGTGTCACCACCATCTCCACCGATATCAAGGATTACCAGGTATATCTGCAGACAGAGGAACAGGCAGATCCGAAGCTTTCGGATATTAAGAAGCTGACCTTTACCCACAAGAACAAGGACGGCGAAGAGGAGGAAATTCCCCTTACAAAGATTGCGAAGATGGAGGAATCCACAACCTTAGGAACCATCAGCCGTACAGCCCAGAACCGTTACCTGACGGTCTCCTGCGGCATTGACGAGAAACATAATGTTACCCTGGTGGGCAATCAGGTGCAGAAACAGATTGATAAACTGGATGTCCCGGAGGGTTATAATATCGAGATGGCCGGAGAGGATGAAACCATCAACGAATCCATGAGCCAGCTTTTGTTGATGCTGCTGTTGGCGGTGATCTTCATTTACCTGATCATGGTGGTACAGTTCCAGTCCCTGTCATCACCCTTTATCATCATGTTTTCTATTCCATTGGCCTTTACGGGCGGTTTTCTTGCCCTGTACCTGACGGGACAGGAGGTCAGTGTCATCGCTATGCTGGGATTCATTATGCTGGCGGGACTGATCGTAAACAACGGTATTGTGCTGATTGATTATATCAATCAGGCAAGAAAGAGTGGTATGTCCAAAAAGAATGCCATTATTGATTCCGGAAAGACCCGTGTGCGTCCGATCCTGATGACCGCACTGACCACGATTCTTGCCATGCTGACTTCAGCACTGGGCTTTGGAGAAGGCTCTGAGATGATGAAGCCTATGGCCATTACCATTGTGGGAGGTCTGTTGTACGGGACGATCCTGACCCTGATCGTGATCCCCTGCATCTACGATGCCTTCCACCGGGAAAAGAGCATGGTAGAGGAAGAACTTTAAGGATTTCCGTGGATTTGTGCCTTGACAAAAAAAGCCTTCGCAAGTATCATATTTTTAGAAAGGTTATGACAAGGAAGAGTATGCATAAGGGCGTCGGACAGAGAAGAATTTTCACGGGCTGAGAGAAATTCCACGGATAGCGGTGCAGAAGGTAGCTTTGGAACCGGAACACTCAGAAAGCATTGGCACAGGTGTTCCCGCATCGTCCCCGTTAACGGACATGAGGAGTATAACAGAGGTGGTACCGCGATTATTCGCCCTTTGTGCAGAGAAATCTGTGCAGAGGGCGTTTTCAATTTTGGGAATATGCAGCGTATACCGCGACCACTTATTTTCATTTTTGAAAGGAGAAAAGGATGAGTAAGGAACTGAGCAAGACCTACGATCCGAAGGATATCGAGGATCGTCTGTATAAGAAATGGGAGGATAATGGCTATTTTCATGCGGAAGTGGATCGCAGTAAGAAGCCATTTACGATTGTGATGCCGCCGCCAAATATTACGGGGCAGCTTCATATGGGGCATGCATTGGATAACACCATGCAGGATATTCTGATCCGCTACAAGCGTATGCAGGGCTACAATGCCCTGTGGCAGCCGGGTACGGATCACGCTTCCATCGCAACAGAGGTCAAGGTCATCGAATCCTTAAAGGAGCAGGGAATCAACAAGTCCGATCTGACCCGTGAGGATTTTTTGGAAAAATGCTGGGAGTGGCGCAAGGAATACGGCGGACGTATTGTAAAGCAGCTGCGCAAGCTTGGCTCCTCTGCCGATTGGGAGCGTGAGCGCTTTACTATGGATGAGGGCTGTTCCCATGCAGTTCAGAAGGTATTTACCAAGCTTTATGACAAGGGATGGATTTACAAGGGCTCAAGAATCGTCAACTGGTGTCCGGTATGTAAGACCTCCATTTCCGATGCAGAGGTAGAGCATGAGGAGCAGGACGGATTTTTCTGGCACATCAACTACCCGGTAGTGGGGGAGGAAGGCCGGTTTGTAGAAATCGCTACCACCCGTCCGGAGACCCTCTTTGGTGATACGGCAGTGGCTGTGAATCCGGATGATGACAGATACAAGGATATTGTGGGCAAGACCCTGAAGCTCCCCATGACAGACCGGGAGATTCCGGTGATCGCAGATGCCTATGTAGATAAGGAATTTGGAACCGGCTGTGTAAAGATCACACCGGCTCATGATCCTAACGATTTTGAGGTGGGCAAGCGCCATAACTTAGAGGAGATTGTGGTCATTAACGATGATGCCACCATGAATGAAAAAGCCGGAAAGTACGTGGGTATGGATCGCTATGAGTGCCGGAAGGCTCTGGTGGAGGATCTGGACAAGGCCGGACTTCTGGTTAAGGTAGTTCCCCATTCCCACAACGTCGGTGTTCATGACAGATGCCATACCACGGTAGAGCCTATGATTAAGCAGCAGTGGTTCGTGAAGATGGATGAGATGATCAAGCCGGCGGTTGAGGGCGTTAAGAATGGTGATATCAAGCTTCTTCCAAAGCGCATGGAAAAGACTTATTTCAATTGGACAGACAATATCCGTGACTGGTGTATCAGCCGTCAGCTGTGGTGGGGACATCGGATTCCAGCATGGTACTGTGATGACTGTGGGGAGATGGTGGTTTCCATCGAAAATCCGGGGGTATGTCCGAAGTGTGGCTGCAAGCATATGACACAGGATCCGGATACCCTGGACACCTGGTTCTCCTCTGCCCTGTGGCCGTTTTCCACTCTGGGCTGGCCGGACAAGACGGAGGATCTGGATTACTTCTATCCAAACGATGTGCTGGTTACCGGATATGATATCATTTTCTTCTGGGTTATCCGTATGATCTTCTCCGGCTATGAGCAGATGGGAGAGGCACCGTTCCACACGGTACTGTTCCATGGATTGGTAAGAGATTCCCAGGGCCGTAAGATGAGTAAATCTTTAGGAAACGGCATTGACCCGCTGGAGGTTATCGACAAGTACGGTGCGGATGCCCTTCGTCTGACACTGATTACCGGAAATGCACCGGGAAATGATATGCGTTTTTACTGGGAGCGTGTCGAGGCATCCCGTAATTTTGCCAATAAGGTATGGAATGCATCCCGCTTTATCATGATGAATCTGGAGGGCTTTACCGTAACGGAGCCGGCCATTGAAGGATTACATCCGGCAGATAAATGGATTCTTTCCAAGGTAAATACTCTGGCAAAGGATGCCACAGAGAATCTGGATAAATTCGAGCTGGGCATTGCCGTTCAGAAGGTATATGACTTTATCTGGGATGAGTTCTGCGACTGGTATATTGAGATCGCCAAGGTTCGTACCTACAAGAAGGAGGAGGATCCGGCTTCTGCCAATGCGGCACTGTGGACCTTACGCACGGTTTTGATCCAGGTGTTGAAGCTGCTGCATCCTTATATGCCTTTTATCACAGAGGAAATTTTCTCTACCATCCAGTCTGAGGAGGAGACCATCATGCTCTCCAAGTGGCCGGAGTACAGGAAAGATTGGAATTTCCCGGAGGATGAGGCTGCCTTAGAGCACTGCAAGGATCTGGTAAAGGGCGTTCGTAATGTCCGCACCCAGATGGAGGTTCCGCCGTCTCGCAAGGCAAAGCTGTTTATTGTTTCCGAGGAGGAGACCCTTCGTGAGGCTTTTGACATGAATCAGGAGGTTTATGTCAATCTTGCCTCTGCCAGTGAGATTTATGTGCAGGCAGACAAGTCCGGTGTAGGGGAGGATGCGGTATCTGTCGTTATTCCGGGAGCAGTGGTTTATCTGCCTCTGGAGGATCTGGTAGATTTCGAAAAGGAAAAGGAACGCCTTGGCAAAGAAATGGAGCGTCTGACCAAGGAGCTTGCAAGATCCAGAGGAATGCTTTCCAACGAGAAGTTTTTACAGAATGCAAAGCCGGAAAAGGTTGAGGAAGAGAAGGCGAAGCTGGCCAAGTATGAGCAGATGATGGCTCAGGTTGAGCAGCGCCTCGCACAGATGAAATAAATATTCAAAGACAGGAGGGGTGACTATGGGAATTTCTGCAATCGAAAATGCCAGGGTTCGAATCACTGAGGATGAGATGGAGGCCTTCCTTAGCCTTCCTCCCCTGGAAGAAGGGGAAAGCTATTCCATGAACCAGGTGATGGCACTGATCCGTTCCAAGAAGGTCATCGCCTGCATTGACGGGGAAACCCTGCAAAACATGATCGATACACCGGTCTATAATCAGGAGGTATGTATCGCGAAGGGAAAACCGGCGGTCAATGGCCGGGATGGGGAGCTGACCTATCAATTCAATACAGATATCAACACAAAACCGGAGATCCGTGAGGATGGATCTGTAGATTATTGGAGCATCCATGCTGTGGAGCTGGTAAATGCCGGCCAGGTCATTGCGGTCTATACGGATCCAACGCCCTATGAGGATGGACTGACCGTTACGGGAAAAACCATAGCAGCCAGAAGAGGAAAGCCACAGCCTCCTCTTCCCGGAAAGGGTTTCAGCCGTTCGGAGGAGAACCATTGCTATATTGCGGATGTGTCCGGCAAAATAGAACTGCTGAACGGACGGGTGCGGATTTCTGAGGTTTATGAAATTCTGGGAGACGTAGGCCTTTCCACCGGAAATATCGATTTTCATGGGGATGTGGTGATCCATGGAGGCGTGACACCGGGGGCTTCGGTAAAATCCACCGGAAGCATTACCGTGGACGGAATCTGCGAGAGTTGTACGCTGGAGGCTCATAAGGATATTATCTTAAGAAGTGGTGTGCTGGGAGGCGGTAAGGCAGTGATCCGCTCCGGGGGGAATATACACGCCAGATTTTTGGAGTACTGCAGGATTGAAGCCGAGGGATGCATTGAGGCAAACTCGGCGCTGGACAGCCATATGATAAGCTATGACCGTATTTTCCTTACCGGACGCAAAGCCGGAATCGTGGGAGGCACTGCCTATGCTGCCGCGGGCATGGAGATGGATGTGCTGGGGAGCCCCAGCGAGGTCCGGACCCAGGTGCAGGTGGGTATGAGTCTGGATATGATGAAGGAGCTTTCTGCCCTGTTGAATCAGCAGAAGGAGGCCTTTGATGTGATTGCAAGAATTACATCAGGACTAACCCAGTATGATGAGATGGCTAAGGAGAAGGGGATTGATACTAGTAACGATGAGCGGAGGATGGCTCTGCTTCGGACGAAAATGACTAAGCAGGCAGAATGCGTGTCTCTGCAGAAAAAAATCGACCGGCTGAATGACATTGCAGAGAGGGCAAAGGGCGCAGCCGTGCGGGTTTTCCATGATGTCAACCCGGGTACGTTGGTTACGGTAGATTCCTCGATGCTCCAGGTAAAGGATATGCACAAATCGGTGAAGTTTATCAAGAGACATGAGAATGTTGTGATGGTGTCCATAGCAGATGAGCTTGTCTAAATAACGCGAAATCTGCGATTATTTTCGAAAAACTTTATGGAAAATTACTTGCATATCTTTATAGCTATATTATAATGCTAAGTGGAATTGTTTTTTGGAGGCAAGGATGATTAATTTTGAAAAGGAACTGAAAAATTTTAAACCCAGTCCTGAGGTGGAGGATGCCGAATCGGTGATCCAGAATCATGACCTGACGGATGTGACAGACATCATTACGGAGGTACTTCGTGAAGTAAGAGAGAATGCCGGCCGTTAGTTTTTCAGAGAGGATATTATGATTTGTTATAAATGTGGAGAAGAGGCGTTGGATGCGGTAAAGTGTCCTGCCTGCGGTGCGGATCTTTCCATATTCCGCACGGTGAAAAGCCTCTCGAATGTTTACTATAATGTGGGGCTGGAGCAGGCCGGTGTCCGGAATCTTTCCGGTGCGGTGGTCAGCCTTAAGAACAGCCTGAAATTAAATAAATACAATATTGAGGCCAGAAATCTTCTGGGGCTTGTGTACTGTGAAATGGGAGAAGTAGTGTCGGCTTTAAGCGAGTGGGTCATCAGCCGCAGCTATCAGCCCGAGGAGAATGTGGCAAGCCGGTATCTGGATACCATCCAGCAGAATAGAGGATATCTCGATTCTGTGAACCAGACCATCAAGAAGTTTAATCTTGCCCTGCATTACTGCAGGCAGGACAGCAGGGATCTGGCAGTTATCCAACTGAAGAAGGTGCTTTCCCAGAATCCGAAGCTTGTGAAGGGCTACCAGCTTCTGGCTCTTTTGTATCTGCAGGAGGGAAAGCTGGAGCAGGCAAAGAAAACCCTGCGGGGTGCTGGTAAAATTGATACGGATAACACCACCACCCTTCGATATCTGAAGGAAGTTAATGCGAGGCTGAAGGAGAAGAGCCCTTCGAAGAAGCCCAAGGATGATGATCTGATCTCATATCAGAGCGGTAATGAGACCATCATTATGCCGAAGAGATTTAAGGAGTCCTCTATTGGATCTTCCCTGCTCTATATTGTGCTGGGGCTTGTGGTGGGGACAGCGGTAACGGCCTTTTTGATTGTTCCCAATATTCGCAACAAGGCGAAGGAGGAAGCCAGCAAACAGGTGCTGGAGGCCAGCGATACCATTGTAACGAATAACCAGACTATCAAGGAGCTGGAAGGTCAGATCGAGGATCTGGAAGGGCAGCTGAAGGATGAGAAGGACAACAATGTGAAGGTTAAGGAGCAGATTTCTTCTTACGAAACGCTGTTAAAGGCTTATGTTTCCTATCATGAGAATGATATTACGGCGGCAGGAGCGGCTCTGGATAAGGTTCGTACGAAATATCTGTCGGCGGATGCCAAAGCCATTTTCCAGGGAATTGATGAAGAGGTACAGGGACAGTATCTGGATGCGTTGTACGAAGAGGGCTATAGTGATTACCAGAAGGGGCATTATGAGGATGCCATCAAGAATCTGAAGAAAGTCTTCAAGGAGCAGGAGGATTACAATGAGGGGTCTGCAGCCTATTACCTGGCTCAGTCGTACCGGCACAACGGAGATCTGAAATCCGCGAAGCCTTATTATCAGTATGTGATTGACAACTACCCGAATACCCAGCGTGCACTGACGGCACAGAACTATGTGAATGCGCAGGAATAAATTAAATAAAGAATTAACTTATTACAAAAGATGCCGAGGTAACGAACCTTAGGCATCTTTTATATTCTTAAAATAATTATCGAAAAAGGGAGGCTTATGATGGAAACAGCATATCATATGCAAAAGCAGGAGCTGATCGTTCCCATGCCAAAGGAGTTGGATCACCACGCGGCAAAGACTTTGGGCAGGGAAATTGATTTTCTGGTGGGCTCCTGGCAGATCAAAAGGCTGGTGCTGGATTTTACTGACACTCAGTTTATGGACAGCTCCGGTATCGGGGTCATCATCGGAAGAAAAAAGACCATGGATCTGTATGGAGGACAATTGGTAGTGACGCATCTGGGTGAGAGAGCCCGGCAGATTTTTGAAAAATCAGGACTGCTTCAGCTGGTGGAAACGGTTGATGACGGGGAGGAGAGGTAAGAGATGGGAACAGAGAATCACATGCAGGTATTTTTTGATGCCAGATCCGTCAATGAGGGGCTGGCGAGGATGCTGGTGGGAGCTTTTATGATGGGGATGAATCCCACACTGGACCAGCTGGAGGATGTGAAAACCGCAGTGTCTGAGGCTGTCACCAATGCCATCATTCACGGCTATCAGGAGGAAGAAAAGCAGGTGGAGCTGGTCTGCGACCGGGAAGGACAGCAGCTGGTGGTAACAGTGGAAGATCATGGGGCAGGAATTGAAAATGTGACTGAGGCCATGCAGCCTTTTTACACCTCAAAGCCGGGGATGGAGCGGTCGGGGATGGGATTTACCTTTATGGAAGCCTTTATGGACAAGGTTGAGGTGAGTTCCAGACCGGGAGAGGGAACGAAGGTTGTGATGTGGAAATACATACCCCAGAAAGGAGACGGTGAGCAGTAAGCCGTCTGCAAAAGAGGAAGAATGGCGTAAGAAACTGGAAAGGGCGCAGCAGGGAGACCGGCAGAGCAGAGACCAGCTGGTAACAGAGAACATGGGGCTGGTACATATGGCGGCAAAGCGGTTTCGCGGCCGTGGCGTGGAGGCAGAGGAGCTGGTACAGATCGGTGCTATCGGACTGATCAAAGCCATCGACAACTTTGACTGCAGACAGCCTTACCAGTTTTCCACCTATGCGGTACCAATGATCATCGGGGAAATACGGCGGTTCCTGAGAAATGACGGTATGGTTCATATCAGTCATCAGATAAAGGAAAATGCAGGGAAAATAGCAACTGTCAGAGAAAAAATGAAAAAGTCAGACAATAAGGAACCGACCCTGGAGGAACTTGAAAGGGAAACAGGATTAAGTCAGGAGGATCTGGTGATGGCTATGGACGCTTCCCTTCCGGTGGTTTCCATCTTTCAGCCTGCTTCGGGAGATGACTCCTCCCTGACACTTATGGATCAGCTGGAGGATGAGAAGGATTTTGAGGTGCCCGTTCTCAACCGGATTGCCGTGGATCAGGCAATGGAAGAACTGAAGGAGGAGGAAAGACGGCTTCTGACCCTCAGGTATCTGGATAACCTGACCCAGGCCAGGACGGCAGACGCCCTTGGAATGAATCAGGTGGCGGTATCCAGAATGGAACGGAAAATATTAAAAAAGCTGCGGAACCTGATGGCTTAAATGCAGGTTTCTCTGCGATATCTCTTTACTTTACTATGACAATTTGGTAATATACTAAACATGTGATGAGGGGTTGAAAATCATGCACGAGATCCGTGTTTACAGTAGAAAGGAGTACATAGGATGAAAAAGAAAGTAATCAGTATTTTACTGGTAGGATGTATGCTGTTTGGAATGGCTGCCTGCGGTGAAACAGAGACAGAGGGCACAGAGGCTGCCGGAACACAGAGTGAAAAGGTGTATGCGGTTGAGGCAGGCTCCGCAGGAGAGGCCGCTGCAAAGGGCAAGGGATTCAAGTACAATTCCGTATCTTCCCAGGCAGATGCACTGATGGAGGTGGCTTCCGGAACTTCGGATGCGGCAATCATCGATCTTTTGATGGCAGGAGCCATGATCGGAGAGGGAACCAGCTACCCGGATTTGATTCATACGGAGGAGCTGACCACTGAGGAGTATGGTGCCGGATGCCGTAAGGATTCCGACCTTGCTTCCTATATTAATGAAGTGCTTTCAGAGTCCTATCAGGATGGTACTATGCAGGAAATCGCAAAGGAGTACGGTGTCCAGGAAGCTCTCATTGAGCAGAAGGATGCAGCTTATGAAGCTTCTGCCCAGGACAGCGATGTAGAGTACATTAAAAATAAGGGTACACTGATTGTGGGAATCACAGATTTTGCTCCAATGGATTACAAGGATGAGTCCGGTGAGTGGATCGGTTTTGACGCAGACATGGCAAAACTGGTAGCGGACAAGCTTGGTGTTGAGGCTCAGTTTGTGGAAATCGACTGGGATGCCAAGATTATGGAGCTGGAGTCCAAGAATATCGACGTGGTATGGAACGGAATGACACTGACTGACGAGGTTACTGCTGCCATGAACTGTACAAATCCGTACTGCAACAACGCACAGGTGGTTGTTGAGCCGTCAAAGTAATTTCTGTAATTTCTGAAACCAAAGAAAAGGAGACAGGTTATGTTTTGGACAGTCACACAATCCTTAATGAGTGGTCTGTGGACAACCTTTGAGATTTTTATACTGACACTTATTTTTGCTCTGCCTCTGGGACTGATACTGGCATTTGGTTCTATGAGCAAATTTAAGCCTTTACGTTATCTGGTGCAGCTTCTGGTGTGGGTGATCCGTGGAACGCCCCTGATGCTGCAGCTGATCATTATTTTCTATGGACCGGGACTGTGGCTGTCCCATAACATCTGGAGCGGTAACGAGGCTGGCCGTATCACGGCAACGGTGGTGGCCTTTGCCATCAATTATTCCTGCTATTTCTCCGTGATCTTCCGGGGCGGCATTGAGGGCGTTCCCGCAGGACAGAGGGAAGCCGGACAGGTGCTGGGGATGACCAAGGGCCAGATTTTCTTTAAGATTACGTTGCTGCAGATGATCAAAAGAATCGTTCCGCCCATGTCCAACGAGATCATTACACTGGTAAAGGATACTTCTCTTGCGCGGATCATTGCCGCCTATGAGCTGACCTTCGCAGGATTCTCCTTTATGAAGTCGGCAGGCCTTACCTGGCCGCTGTTTTATACCGGCGTATTTTATCTGGCTTTTGTTGGAATTCTTACGATTTTATTTAACTTTATTGAGAAAAAACTGGATTACTTTAAGTAGGGGGAAAAGAGGATGTCGATTTTAGAGGTCAGTCATATTGAAAAACATTTTGGCAGTACCAGTGTTCTGAAGGATGTCAGCTTTTCCATGGAGGAAGGGAGCACCCTTGCCATTATCGGATCTTCCGGGTCCGGTAAGACCACCCTGCTGAGATGCCTGAACTTTTTGGAGAAACCCAATCATGGTCAGATTACCGTGAATGGAGAGCTGCTTTACGATGCGGCGGAGGCGAAGACGGAGAAGGAAGCAGAGCTTCGCAGAAAACGTCTGCATTTTGGCATGGTATTCCAGTCCTTTAACCTGTTCCCCCAGTATACAGCTCTTGAGAATGTGATGCTGGCAGAACGCCTCCTTGCCCAGGAACGTCCGGACTTCAAACAAAATAAGAAGTCTGTTTATGCACAAATTGAGGAGCATGGAAAGCAGCTTCTGGACAGGATGGGATTATCCGAGCGGATGGATCACTATCCCCACCAGCTTTCGGGAGGACAGCAGCAGCGTGTGGCCATTGCAAGGGCGCTGGCTCTGAAGCCGGATATTCTCTGCTTCGATGAGCCTACCTCGGCGCTGGATCCGGAGTTGACGGGAGAGGTTTTAAAGGTTATCAAGAGCCTTGCCACACATAAAACAACAATGATCATTGTTACCCATGAGATGGCCTTCGCAAGAGATGTGGCAGACCATGTGATCTTCATGGATGGAGGCGTGATCGTGGAGCAGGGAGACCCTCATCAGGTGATTGAACATCCGAAGGAGGAGCGTACCAGACAGTTTTTGAGCCGCTACTCCAAAGGGTAGGATATTATATTACAGTTTATAAAAAATTTAGAATCCCGCAACCGTTGATTTTCAAGGGCTGCGGGATTTTTGAAAAGAATTATTAGCACTCTCTATTGACGAGTGCTAATTTTCGTTGTATAACTATGATGGATGACAGAGATGGATGTATATAAGATCCATAGAAGCATCATGATACTGGAGTGTGAAAGGTTCTCACTGAAAGGAGGGCGTTTTTATGAACATTCAGAAATTTACACAGAAATCCATAGAGGCAGTAAATGGCTGTGAAAAGCTTGCCTATGACTATGGCAATCAGGAAATAGAACAGGAGCATCTGCTGGTGTCTCTGCTGCAGCAGGAGGATGGACTGATCCCGAAGCTGATTGAGAAAATGGAGATCAATCTGCAGCATTTTACGGAAAATGCTAAGAGTAAGCTGGCGGCCAGAGTGAAGGTGTCCGGCGGGGAGCTTCGGATCGGCAAGGACTTAAACAATGTGTTGATTCATGCGGAGGATGAGGCGAAGGCCATGGGAGACGAGTATGTTTCCGTGGAGCATCTGTTTTTGACGCTGCTGGAATACCCCAATCCGGCTATGAAATCCCTGATGCAGGAATATGGCCTTACCAGAGATCGTTTCCTGCAGGCGCTTTCTACCGTGCGGGGCAATCAGCGGGTGACCTCCGACAATCCGGAGGCAACTTATGACACACTGGAGAAGTACGGCTACGATATGGTGGAGCGGGCGAGACAGCAGAAGCTGGATCCGGTCATTGGAAGAGATGAGGAGATCCGTAATGTGGTGCGGATCCTTTCCCGGAAGGCCAAGAACAACCCGGTATTGATCGGTGAGCCCGGAGTGGGCAAGACGGCTGTGGTGGAAGGTCTGGCACAGCGTATCGTAAAGGGAGACGTCCCGGAGGGTCTGAAGGATAAGAAGCTTTTTGCGCTGGATATGGGCGCTCTGGTGGCGGGAGCCAAGTACCGGGGCGAGTTTGAGGAGCGTTTGAAGGCGGTTCTGGATGAGGTGAAGCATTCCAATGGGCAGATCATTCTGTTTATCGATGAGCTGCACACCATCGTGGGAGCCGGAAAGACGGATGGTGCCATGGATGCAGGCCAGCTCTTAAAGCCGATGCTGGCAAGGGGCGAGCTGCACTGTGTGGGGGCAACGACCCTCAACGAGTACCGGGAGTACATTGAGAA
The DNA here is from genome assembly GCA_900316805.1 of uncultured Lachnospiraceae bacterium. Classification (GTDB taxonomy): domain Bacteria; phylum Bacillota; class Clostridia; order Lachnospirales; family Lachnospiraceae; genus Roseburia. The sequence continues at coordinate 13,559 of ONEJ01000065.1, read as the reverse complement.
GGATGCGGCTCTGGAGCGGCGGTTTCAGCCGGTTATGGTAGATGAGCCCACGGTGGAGGATACCATTTCCATTCTCCGAGGCTTAAAGGAGCGCTACGAAGTATTCCATGGTGTCAAGATCACAGACTCTGCCCTGGTAACAGCGGCAGTGCTTTCCAACCGCTATATTTCGGACCGTTTTCTGCCGGATAAGGCAATTGACCTGGTGGACGAGGCCTGCGCCATGATTAAGACGGAACTGGATTCTATGCCGGCAGAATTGGATGAACTGAACCGTAAGGTGATGCAGATGGAGATTGAGGAGACGGCTCTTAAAAAAGAGACAGACCGGCTGAGCCAGGAGAGACTGGCCAACCTGCAGAAGGAACTGGCAGAACTAAGGGATGAATTCAATAACAAAAAAGCCCAGTGGAGCAGCGAGAAGGATGCCGTAGACAATGTCAGCAGGCTGCGGGAGAAGATTGAGAGCACCAAGAATGACATCAAGACTGCCCAGCAGAATTATGATCTGGAGAAGGCTGCGGAGCTGCAGTACGGCGTCCTGCCACAGATGACAAAGCAGCTGGAGGCTGAGGAAGAAAAGCTGAAGGACAGGGATCTGTCACTGGTTCACGAGAATGTCACGGACGAGGAAATTTCCAAGATTATTTCCCGCTGGACGGGAATTCCCGTTTCCAAGCTCAGTGAAAGTGAGCGGAACAAGACCCTGCATCTGGATGAGGAACTGCATAAGCGTGTTATCGGTCAGGACGACGGGGTGACGAAGGTGACGGAGGCTATCATCCGTTCCAAAGCCGGTATCAAGGATCCTTCCAAGCCCATCGGTTCCTTCCTGTTCTTAGGACCTACCGGTGTCGGCAAGACGGAGCTGGCCAAGGCTCTTGCAGCCTGTCTCTTTGACGATGAGTCCAATATGGTGAGGATCGATATGAGTGAGTATATGGAGAAATATTCCGTGTCCCGTCTCATTGGAGCACCTCCTGGATATGTGGGCTATGATGAGGGTGGCCAGCTGACAGAAGCTGTCAGGAGAAAGCCATATTCGGTCGTCTTATTTGATGAGGTGGAAAAGGCCCACCCGGATGTGTTCAATATCCTGCTTCAGGTGCTGGATGACGGGCGGATCACGGATTCCCAGGGACGTACCGTGGATTTCAAGAATACCATTATCATTATGACCAGCAATCTTGGTTCTGCCTACCTGTTGGAGGGCATTGACGAAAGCGGCAATATTGCGCCTGAGGCAGAGCAGAAGGTGATGGAGGAATTGCAGGGGCATTTCCGTCCGGAGTTTTTGAATCGTCTGGATGAGATCATCATGTTCAAGCCTCTGACGAAGGACAATATTGGTAATATCATTCAGCTGATGATGCAGGATTTGAACAACAGACTTGCAGATCGGGAAATTAAGGTGGAACTTACTCCGGAGGCAGAGAACTTTGTGATTACCCACGGCTATGATCCGGTCTACGGAGCGAGACCTCTGAAGAGATTCCTGCAAAAGCATGTGGAAACCCTCTCCGCAAAGCTGATTCTTGCGGATGCGGTAAAGGCAGGGGATACCATTGAAATCGGAGTGTCGGATAATTCCATGGAAGCCCATGTAGTTACTGTTATGTAAAAGCATAAGAGAAAGAAATTTGGATTTAAGGTTGTCAAGTGCCGGAAAATCATGTATTCTAAGAAGGATGAAATGAATTTTCCGGCGCTTTTTCTTGCATATGTAAGAATAAATACCAGAAAAAGTGAAAAATGCAGGATTGGATTCGCGTATTGAAAAAATGGGCGAAACACTGCATACGAGTAAGGAGAATTATGGATCTATTTGAGTACATGAGACAACAGAACAGCAGGACAGAGGCTCCTCTGGCCTCAAGGCTTCGGCCAACTTCGCTGGAAGAAGTGGTAGGGCAGCAGCATATCGTCGGGAAGGACAAGCTTCTGTACCGGGCCATCAAGGCAGATAAGCTGGGTTCCATCATCTTTTATGGTCCCCCGGGCACCGGCAAGACCACACTGGCGAAGGTGATTGCCAATACTACCAGTGCCGAATTTATGCAGATCAATGCCACCTCCTCCGGTAAGAAGGAGATGGAGGAAGTGATAACAGCTGCGAAGAACAATCAGGGAATGTATGGGAAGAAAACGATTCTGTTTATTGATGAGATTCATCGTTTCAACAAGGGCCAGCAGGATTATCTGCTGCCCTATGTGGAGGATGGAACCATCATTCTAATTGGAGCTACCACCGAAAATCCTTATTTCGAGGTAAATTCAGCGCTTCTGTCCCGGTCTGTGATCTTCGAACTGAAAAAGCTGTCCAAGGATGATATCAAAACACTTCTTCTACGGGCAGTGGAGGATGAGGAAAAGGGCATGGGCTCCTATCAGGCAAAGGTCGATGAGGATGCATTGGAATTCCTTGCGGATATGGCCAACGGAGATGCCAGAGCGGCACTGACGGCCATTGAGCTTGGAGTTCTCACCACAGAGCGGGGGGATGATGGCATTATTCATATCACTTTGGAGGTGGCATCTGAGTGTATCCAGAAGCGGGTAATCTCTTATGATAAGACAGGGGATAACCACTACGATACTGTGTCTGCTTTTATCAAAAGTATGCGAGGATCGGATCCCGATGCTGCCGTGTACTATCTGGCTAGAATGCTTTATGCAGGGGAGGATATCAAATTTATCGCCAGAAGGATCATGATTCTGGCGGCGGAGGATATCGGCAATGCGGATCCCAATGCTCTGACGGTTGCGGTTTCTGCGGCTCAGGCGGTGGAACGGCTGGGGATGCCTGAGGCGCGGATCGTGCTGGCACAGGCGGTAACCTATATGGCATCGGCGCCCAAAAGCAATTCTGCCATTATGGCCATCGACAAGGCTATGGATCTGGTGGCTCATACAAAGACTCCTCCGGTTCCGGTGCATCTACAGGATGCCCATTACAAGGCCTCTGGGAAATTGGGCCATGGGGTGGGTTACAAATATGCCCACAATTATAAGAACCATTATGTCAGACAGCAGTACCTTCCGGATGGGCTGACGGATCAGGTTTTTTACGATCCCTCGGAGAATGGCTATGAAGCACAGATTAAAAAGTATTACGAGCGGATACATGAGGATCCGGAAGAACAATTACATGTAGATTAAATTAATTACATATAGAACAAATTAAAGGAGGAATTAATTAAATGAAAAAGTACCAGGAAATGAACAGGAATGAATTGTTAGAAGAAAAAGCATCCCTTGAGGCTGAATTTGGCAAGATCAAGGAAATGGGATTGTCATTGGACATGTCAAGAGGTAAGCCGGGGGCAGACCAGCTGGATCTTGCCATGGACATGATGGATGTTCTGGATTCCAAATCTCTGCTGAAAAGCGAGAATGGCATTGATCTTCGCAACTATGGAATTCTGGACGGTATTCCGGAGGCAAAGCAGTTGATCGCGGAAATGGTTGGAACTAAGCCGGAGAATGTGATCGTGTATGGTAATTCCAGCCTGAATATCATGTATGATCAGATTGCCCGCGCAGAGATTTTTGGAATTTGCGGAAGTATGCCCTGGAGTAGACTTGAAAAGGTGAAATTCCTCTGTCCGGTTCCGGGATACGACAGACACTTTGCCATCACAGAAGCCTTCGGGATTGAAATGGTAAATATCCCCATGACAGAAGAAGGTCCGGATATGGATCTGGTGGAGCAGTATGTAAACAACGATCCGGCGGTAAAGGGAATCTGGTGTGTGCCGAAATATTCCAATCCTCAGGGAATCGTGTACTCAGATGAGACGGTCCGACGGTTCGCAGCCCTGACACCGGCCGCAGAGGATTTCAGGATTTTCTGGGATAATGCTTATGCCGTACACCATCTCTATGAGGAGGAGACAGAAATTTTAAATATTCTGGAGGAGTGTGAAAAGGCAGGACACCCGGACATGGTATTCCAATTCTGTTCCACCAGCAAGGTCAGCTTCCCGGGAGCAGGCATTGCAGCAATCTCAGCATCTGCAGCGAATCTGGAAGATATTAAGAAACGGCTGACCATCCAGACCATCGGACACGACAAGATTAATCAGCTGCGCCATGTGAAGTATTTTAAGAATATGGATGGCATCCGGACACACATGAAGAAGCAGGCAGATCTGATCCGGCCGAAGTTTGAGCTGGTAGAAAAGGTACTTGCAGAAGAAATCGCTCCACGGGGCATCGGAAGCTGGATAAGTCCAAAGGGCGGTTATTTTATTTCCTTTGAGGCGCTTGACGGCTGCGCTAAGGAAATCGTTGCCAAATGTAAGGAGGCCGGCGTGGTTCTGACAGGGGCAGGAGCTCCGTTCCCATACAAAAAGGATCCAAAGGATTCCGTGATCCGCATTGCACCGACATATCCTTCCAGAGAAGAACTGGGGGAGGCCGTCAGGGTCTTTGCGGTGGTTGTCCGTCTTGTGACTGTAGAAAAGCTTTTAGCAGAATAAAATTCTTTTCTCCGGAGAGTGGCGTGAGTTACAGTTCACAGGTATGTGAACAGTAGCTGGTGTGAACCATCTCCGGAGATTTTTTTAAAAAGGGTATTTACAAATCTAAAAAATCGTGTATGATAATAACTATCTTTTTTCATTTGATCGGCGTGCCGGCAGGCGGGCTGATTCGTTTTATGCAGAGAATCTCTGCTTATTTCCCAATAATTTTATGAATTTGAATATTGGAAGGAAAAAAATATGAAAGAAATATTTCAGGAGTATGGTGGTGTTTTAATTACCGTTGTTGCGATTCTTGCAGTTATTTTAGTAGTGTCTGCGGTTGTGGGAAAGGATGCATCCGGACCTATCGGAGAAGCTTTCACGAAGCTCATCAATAATTTTATTGCTCAGGCCAATGCCAACACCGGTATCCCGGGAGTGAACTAGATGGATCTGGGAAGAGAATACTTCGGACCGTTGTGGAAGTATATCGCAAATGAAGAAATCACAGATGTGGATTACAACGGAAAAGAGGTATGGCTTACCAATATATACAATGAGCGGTACAAAGTCAGTCAGGCCTTCGTGGATGAGAACCTGACACCGGCTTTTGTGGAGCAGTTTACCCAGCGGATCGCCAACGTGGTAAGCCGGCAGTTTAACAAGCAAAATCCGGAGTTGGAGGCGGAAACCAGCGAACTGCGTGTCACCATTGTCCATGAGTCTGTGGCTCGTTCCGGCCGCAGCATCAGTATCCGTAAAACGCCTCCGGTGATCCGGCTGACCTCGAAGAAGGCATTAGAGGAACACTACTGTGACCAACGGACACTGGCCATGCTCATCAATTGCGTGCAGGCCAAAATGAACATGATTTTCTGCGGTATGCCTGGCATTGGTAAGACGGAGTGCGTGAAATTTTTTTCCCGCTACATTCCGGGGAACGAGCGGGTCATCACCATCGAGGATACTATGGAAATCCGCTACGGAGAGACCAATCCGGGAAAGGATTGTGTGGAGATGCGGGTGAGCCCCATTTTCGATTATGCGGATGCCATCAAGGCCAGTCTTCGGCTGAACCCCAAGTGGATCATGCTCTCGGAGGCCAGATCCAAGGAGGTAAAGTTTCTTCTGGAGAGCTGGTCCACGGGAGTCTGCGGCATGACCACCCTTCATACGGATGATGTGCACAACATCCCGGATCGTATCCTGAATATGCTGGAGACCCGGGTGGATGCGGACCGGCTGGAGAATGATATCTTCCAGGCTACGGATGTGGGGATTCTGATCCGTAAGAAGAAAAATGAGCAGAATATGACTTACCGCTATATCGATCAGGTCTGCTTTTTCCTGCGGGAGCAGGGACAGAATCATACGGTGATGGCGGTGCAGGATGGAAAGCTGGTAACCAGGCAGCTTCCGGGACAGATTCTAAGACGGATGGAGCGGGCAGGGATATTAGATCCCTTTGTGTGCCCGGTGCTGGAGGAGGAACTTAGCATATGATTTATATGGTAATTTTTGCAGGTATGTATGCCCTTTCCCTCATGATGAAAATGCACTGGCTGACTGCGGTGGGGCTGACTCTTTACCTGCTGCTTACCTTGAAGCAGCACAGAAGGCTCTTTGACAAAATGCATGAGGAGACGAAACGCTTTGGGGATGCAGCAGGATACCTGGACACCTTCTTGTATGCCTTTGTCAGGGAGGAGAAGGTGGAGCGGACACTGGAAAACGTGGAAGCAGCGCTGGAGGAAGGAACCCTGCGTCAAAAGGTGAAGGATGCCATCGACCATCTTCACATGACTTTCGATGAATCCGATGTAATGAGGGAGTCCTTAAGAATTGTGGAAAAAGCTTATCCCTGCAGCAGAATTGCAACAGTCCATGACTTCGCCGTGCATGTGGAGTGCTATGGCGGAGCAATCGAACATCCGATCCGCCTGCTTCTGGCGGATAAGAACAGGTGGGAAAACCGCATCCGCCTGTCGATGAAGGAGAGAAAGAAAATGTTTTCGGACATAATCATGTCTATTGGAGCTTCTTTAGTCATTTGCGGAGTTATCCTGTATCTTCCGGTGATGGATATGGATATCAGTGGAAATATCCTGTCCCAGATACTGACGGCTATTGTGGTGATATTGGATGAACGAATCCTTCTGCAGGCGCAGAAATACATGGCTGTGGACTGGCTTTCTCTGGAGATAAATGACGAGAAGGAGGATGAGGCAAAGATCCGTTCCTTTTACAACTATAATGAGAAAAAGGATCGGAGGCTGTCAATGATCCTTACGGTTCTTTCACTGGCGGCGACAGCAGTGGCATTCTTCTTTGGCAAGAAGGCTTTTGGAGCTATTGGGTTGTTGCTTTGTGTGTTGATGGCAAATCAGCACCGGCTGGGGAGAAGTCTTGCCAGGAAAAATATAATCAAGCGGATCAAGTGTGTATTTCCGGGATGGCTGTTAGATCTGGTTCTGCTGCTGCAGAGTGAGAATGTGCAGGTTTCCCTGAATAAATCAAAGGAACATGCACCAAAAATATTAAGTCAGGACTTAAATATTTTGACAGACCGGCTTTTGATGGAACCGGAGTCCGCAGAACCATATCATGATTTTTTGAAGGAGTTTCACATTCCACAGGTGCATTCTGCCATGAGTATGTTGTTTTCCATCTCCATGGGCAACAGCAGCCATGGAGATCAGCAAATGGGAGAGCTTATCAGCCGGAATCTGGAAATGCTGGATGCGGCAGAGACAGAACGACTGAAAAATTTGTGCAGCGGCATGTATCTGCTGTTTCTGGCACCGGTGGTTACGGCATCTTTGAAGCTGGTGGTGGATATGGCGGTATTTATGCTCACCTTTATCGGGGGAGCCGGACTTGGAGGTTTATAGGACAGGGAGGTAGGATATGAGTCAGATCGTAAAGGCTTTTTTAGGGATATTTCTGACCCTGTTTATGACGGCCTCTGCCATGGGAATTCTTAGTGCCTATCTGGAAGTTATGAATGCTCAGGATATGCAGGCCTGTTTTGTGGATGAGATGGAGAATAGTGACTATAATCCCGGCGTCATCAAAGAGTGCATGGCTTTGTGTGAGAAGGAAGGATACCAGCTTACGGTGACGTTGTTCAGCGAGAATCAGGTGGTCACCACCATCCACAGCCAGGCGGAGGTTCCGGCATCGGCAGCTGGGGCAGATATGGCGAAAGTAGAGCTCGTGTTTCCTTTCCGGGTGGCTTTTTTTGGAATCCGTAAGGAACATAAGCTGGTAAGTTATGCAAGGTAACGTGTGGTCAGGAAGGAGAAATATCGATATGGAGGAATTGATTGAAGAGTACGGAGTTGCAGCAGTGATCATGGTTGTGGGAATGGCGGTTCTGGCTGCCTTCGGGAAGGTAATGATGATGATTGCGGGGGTGTGATATGAAAGAAATTATGAGAGAATACGGGACTGCAGTTGTTGCAGCCCTTGGAGCAGTGTTGTTTTTGGGGATTGTGGGAGCCATGCTGTTTTCAGGGCAGGGGATCATGTCCCAGATGATCGCAGTATGGGGAAATGGAGGCTGTTGATATGAAAGAAGTGATCAGACATTACGGCAGCAGTGTCATTGCTGCCATGGTGGGGATTTTTTTGATGGGGCTGATAGCAGGACTTCCCTATAAAGCTCTGGCAGGAAATCCTGCATCGGAGCATGTTGTTGCCGGAGAGGCTTTTGAGAGCTATTGGAGGAATCCGTGAAAAATATCATACTTGGTTTTACCGGCTGTATGCTGGCAATCTGCATGGTGATTTCCTGCCTGAGTATTTACAGTATCTCTGTGCGGAAAAATGAATTGGAGAATTGTACCTCCCAGGTGGTGGAACAGAATCTAAAAACCTATTACAGGTCAGGGAAAGAAAGCGGGGAAGTGGCGGAGGCACTCAGGCAGGAGTTTATGCTCCGTCTGGGTTCTGCCTCACAGCTTTCAATAGATGTGAAGGCCTGTGATATGGAGAAAGGCATTCTGTCCGTCCGTGTGTCGGAAACTTTTACGCTGCCGGGGGGACAGAAAAAGGAGGTTGCATGCGCAAAAACAATGATTGTGGAATAAAAAACAAAGCCCCGGGCGGCAGACTTACGCCCCGGGGAAGACAGAGTGTCGTTCTGGTTCTGACGGTTTTGGGCTGTATCCTGGGCGTGATAGCTGCTACAGCGATTTCCGGGATATGTTCCGAGGAAACAGAATCCCACAGGGTAATGGCCTGTGACCGGAGCGAGGAATACAGCGAAACAGAAGGAAGGGAAGAAAACCTTCCGGAGGTGTCTGAGCAGGTAAGCCCACAATGGCTGTTCTACCAGAGTTATGGGGATACAGGAGCCGGAAATGAGGAAAAAGAGTATCTGGATACTCTGGTGAACTGCTGGACCAAGGGGAAGATCAGCGATAATGAGCTGTCAGAGCAGATGGAGGATTACCTAAGAAAGAAGGAGAGGGAGGTTTCCACCATCAACATTCAAAGCAGTATGCTCTGTCTGTTTCCTTCGGCAAAAGAAATTCCGGACTATATGGCAATGCTTCAGCAGGAAGGGGGAATTTATGATTTTATTGGTTTATACACAGATGGACAGACGGATGAAAAGGGAAGAATTCTCTGTTATTATTGGGAGGCTGGTGTAAGATGAGAGAAAAATGGAATTGGCTTTTACTGCGGAGAGTTTCCGTGAGTCTGGTAATTGCCCTTGTGCTCTGTATGCTCCCGGTTTGGCAGCAGACGCTGATGGCAGGCGTATGGGACAATGCCTACTCCTATTTTCAAAGATATGAAAATGACGTAGTTTTCCATCCGGGATCCAGCACAGATGGAGAAATCTTCTACGCTACCAAGGCTGCGAAGGGGACTACCAGTACCAGATACCGCACCATCGGCTGGAAGGTGAGTATTCAAAACATGTCAGGATCCACTCTGCAGACGATATATTTCAAGCTGGGGGGATCTTATATGTACAAGACTGATGTCACCACAAAATCCAACTATGAGTACAACCTGTATGTACTCCCACTGGGAAATTTGAAACGCAGGATGAACGATACGGCGTTAAATGCCATGAGAAAGGGCAATATCAGAATTGTGCTGAATGCCTGTATGGTCGTGGTAAAAAACGGAAAACCAAAGGGGGCAATGAATGACAATGGCCCCACCTCAGGAACAGTCTATACCACCTACAGTGGGATTGCCGGAGCGGCAGGCTGGAGCTCATCCGCAAAACAGTCCCTGAATAATTATTTTGATAAAAACGTCCAGGGATTGTTTTACGGGGTACAGACACATGCCGGCGTGGGAATCAAATCCGTCTCAGGAGCGGGGGAATACTGCTATGGAACTTATGTGACCTTAAGGGCGAAGACGGAGAGTGGCTTCGATTTTGACCAATGGCAGGGATCCGGGCGGAGTGCTTCCGCCGAGATGTCGATCTGTGTGAATGGGAATCAGAGTTGGACGGCCATAGCCAGACCTAAGGAATTGACCATTGTGTTTCACAGAAACAAATCCTCGGGGGATACCGTGACGGCTTATCAGAAGGTGGAATATGGAAAAGATGATCTGCGATTTGTGGATACCGGATGGAATGGAGATGGCAGTATGCTGGGATGGGCATTGTCACCTCAGGCAGCTACGAAGGATTACTCCGTAAGCAATGCCATCAGAGGAGCCTGGATTATCAAGCATAGTCCCAAGGTGGATCTGTATGCTGTGTGGAAGGAGCCGGATCCAACGCCGCCGAACCCAACGCCACCGAACCCAACGCCACCGAACCCAACACCGCCGAACCCAACACCGCCGAACCCAACGCCACCGGACTCAACGCCACCGAACCCAACACCGCCGGACCCAACGCCACCGAACCCAACACCAACAGACCCAACACCGACAGACCCGACACCAACGGATCCGACACCAACGGATCCGGAAGAACCTGAACCGGCAGCCCAGCCGATCAAATGCCGGTTTATCAGTTGGAAATACTTTGAAGATGAAAGCAGAAATCTGGTCCCGGAAACAAAAGGGGGCCTTGCCGAAAATTGCCGGTGGGCAACGGATCAATCGTTGCGGGAAATCCTGCGGCAGGCCCTTTGGAGTCGAATTTAGTCTTGTGTTTCTTCTGAATTATTTGACATGGATTCCGGAAGACGGACATAGATTCGTTCGATACGGTTCTGGTCCATACGGTCAATGCGGATAAAAATATTGTCATCCGTCAGGATGCATTCGTTTTTTTCCGGGAGATGTCCCAGAAGCTCCAGACAGTAGCCACCGATGGTGTTGTAGTCATCGGAAGAGAAATCTACGTGGAGAGCATCGCTGACGTCATCCAGATTGGCAGAGCCGAGTACATAAAACTCCCGTTCGCTGATGGGGGTAATGTCATCCTCTTCGTCCGTGTCGTATTCATCACGGATATCGCCGACAATCTCTTCCAGAAGGTCCTCGATGGTGATGAGTCCTGCAGTTACGCCGTATTCATCCAGTACGATGGCCATGGAGATTGAGGATTTGCGCATCTCCAAGAACAGGTCAGCAGTATTCTTGTGCTCATAGGTGAAATAAGGTTCCCGGAGCAGGGCGTGGACAGAAAAATCTTCGTTGTCCTTCTGAAGAATAAAGTCCTTCATGTTCAGGATTCCAATCACATTGTCGGTGGTATCCTCATACACCGGCAGCCGGGAATACATGTTTTCGCTGAAAACCTCCAGCACTTCCTGGTAGCTGGCGTCTGCCTGGACAAAGGTCATGTCGATCCGGGGAACCATGATTTCCGCTGCCTCTGCGTCTCCGAAGTCAAAGAGGTTGTGGATCATATCCCGCTCTTCGTTTTCGATGACGCCGCTTTCCTGGCTGACATCTAATAAGGTGCGCAGCTCCTCCTCTGTCATCTGGCGCTCGGCGTCCTTGGGATTGACCCGAAGCAGGAACAACAGACCCATAGACAGCCAATTGATGACAAATATTACCGGGGTAAGAATCTTCATCAGAAATTCAATGATTCCGGAAATGGACAGGGAAAGCTTGTCGGCTTTTATGGTGGCCATGGTTTTCGGACTGACTTCTCCGAAAATTAAAACTAAAAAAGTAAGGATTCCGGTGGCAATCCCCGCACCGGCGCTTCCAAAGTGCTTAAGGGCAAGGGAAGTCGCCAATGAGGATGCGGAAAGATTGACAATGTTGTTGCCGATTAAGATGGCAGACAGCATTTTACCGGAATCGCTTGTGATGCGAAGGACTCTTGGGGCCCGCTTATCGCCGGCCTCGGAGAGGGTTCGCATACGTATTTTGTTCACTGTGGTCAGAGCTGTCTCAGAGGAAGAAAAGAAGGCAGACAGCATAAGAAGAATAAGTAAAACAATGCTTTGTATAATGTCACTGGGGTCCAAGTAATCTCACCTCATATTTCTGAATTTAATTTCCGTCGGTACTGTAATTCGGAGCTTCCTTAGTGATATGGATGTCATGTGGATGACTTTCCTTAAGGGAAGCGGCAGAAATCTTGACAAATTGTCCGTTCTCCTTCAAAGCTTCGATGGTCGGACAACCGCAGTAGCCCATACCGGAACGGATACCACCGATTAGCTGGAATACGGTATCTTCCAAAGTACCCTTGTAAGCAACACGGCCTTCTACCCCTTCTGGAACCAGCTTCTTTGCGCCTTCCTGGAAGTAGCGGTCCTTGCTGCCGTTCTCCATAGCAGCGATAGAGCCCATACCACGGTATACTTTGTATTTTCTGCCCTGGAATAATTCGAAGGTTCCCGGAGCCTCATCACAGCCGGCAAACATGGAGCCCATCATACATACGTTGGCTCCGGCAGCAATTGCCTTGGTCATGTCTCCGGAGTACTTGATACCGCCATCGGCAATGATCGGAATACCGCTCTTCTTGGCAACTTCGTAGCAGTCCATGATGGCAGAAATCTGTGGAACACCGATTCCGGCAACTACACGGGTCGTACAGATAGAACCGGGTCCGATTCCTACCTTGACAGCATCTGCACCGGCATCAATGAGAGCCTGTGCTGCAGCACCGGTAGCAATGTTTCCTGCGATAACCTGAAGATCCGGATATTTTGCCTTGATTTTACGGACTGCATCCATAATATTCTTGGAGTGGCCATGTGCGGAATCCACAACGATTACATCTACATGAGCCTTAACCAGAGCATCCACACGATCCATCATATTGCCTGTGATGCCAACGCCGGCACCGCAAAGCAGACGTCCCTGCTCATCCTTTGCGGACAGCGGATACTTAATCTGCTTCTCAATATCCTTGATGGTAATGAGACCCTTCAGATTGAAGTCCTTATCTACGATTGGGAGCTTTTCCTTTCTGGCCTGGGCAAGAATCTTCTTAGCCTCCTCTAAGGTAATGCCTTCCGGAGCGGTAATCAGATTCTCAGAGGTCATGGACTCGCTGATCTTCTTGGTAAAGTCTGTCTCGAATTTCAGGTCGCGGTTGGTGATGATACCTACAAGACGTCCGTTCTCGGTGATCGGAACACCGGAGATACGAAACTTGGCCATCAGATTGTCTGCGTCCTGTAAGGTATGATCCGGGGATAATGAAAATGGATCTGTGATAACGCCGTTCTCAGAACGCTTTACCTTATCGACCTCGTCTGCCTGTGCCTCAATGGACATATTCTTGTGGATGATACCGATTCCACCCTGTCTAGCCATGGCAATGGCCATTTTTGATTCTGTAACAGTATCCATTGCAGCACTCATCATAGGAATGTTTAACACGATCTTCTTGGTCAGATGTGTTGTCAAGTCGATCATGTTTGGAGTTACCTCAGAATACTGAGGTACCAGAAGAACGTCATCAAAAGTAATTCCCTCGCCGATAATAGTACCCATTGTCTAAAATCCTCACTTTCTTCATAAATGCTAATCGATTAGTGTATTTACAATTTTACTGATGATAGCAAAATTATGGTTTCATGTCAAGTGGAGCCAGGGGGTTACTGTTCACAGGTAGGTATTTTCGGAACCGAAAATACCGTATGAAAGTCTATCGTGTGCAGTTTTGGGCAATTTTGCATGCGGGAGCATTGC
>ONEJ01000062.1 GCA_900316805.1 uncultured Lachnospiraceae bacterium | reverse complement strand
GAACACATGAAAAAACCGTGTAATTTCTGCACACAAGTGTACTCAGGGGACCACAACGGGCATGTTCAGGGCCAAGACTCCTAAGCGCTAGTTGTGGGTTCGATTCCCGCTGGGAACAGCATTTTTGCAGTAATAGTTGATCACAATTATTACTGCACTTTTTTATTTAATGATATTATTGGCCGGACCGGCGTGCAAATCCTTCCCCCAGGATATTAGTGGTTTCAGCTATCATAACAAAAGCGCCCGAATCGATCCATTGAATCATACCGCAGATCAGATAGGTCTGGGATTTGGAGCAGGCACATAGGAGAATGTCTCTTCTCTGTCCGGTGTAGCTTCCGAAGGCGGGAATAATGGTGGATCCTCTGCCAATGTAATTTCCAATATGATGGGAAATTTCATGGCTGTGCATGGTGATAACCAGAATCATGGAACCGGAGTCAAGTCCATACATAATTTTATCGATGACGATTGAAGTAAGTATGGTAGAGGTAAGTCCGTAAAGAACTGCATCAACATTGCCAAATACCGGCCATCCCAGAAGAATGATGAAAAGATCAATGATTGTGGAAATAAGACCGATGGATAAATGAGGACGCAGAGCTTTGATGGACATGGTAAGAAAATCCGTTCCACCGGAGGAAGATCCTCTCATATAAAACAGGGCAAGTCCGATTCCCAGGAAAATGCCGGAATAGAGGGCTGCCATAAACCTGGAGCCTGCGTATACCGGGAAAAGAGGAAAGATGAAATCAAGAAAGACGGTGCAAAGTAGCATAGTTTTCAGGCTTTTTATAATAAATATCCTGCCAACAAATTTATAGCTGATCAGAAGCAGGGGAAGATTCAGAAGAAAAGAGGTGATTCCAATCGGAAATTTCCAGAGATAGTTCATCAATAAAGCAAGGCCTGTTAATCCTCCCGGAGCAAAGTTAGCCATTTTTGCAAAGGTGAAGACGCCGATGGAGTAGAAAAAGGCACCGATCAGATCAAAGGCTATGTCTGTAAAAATAGTTTTTAATTTATATGGAAACATAAAGGGTCCTTTCTCTCCTGATAAGCAGCATGTATTCATAAAGTTACATTTATACATATAACATGGAGTTGGAGATGGATTTTTATTCATAATGACAAGAAAAATTGCACAAGAAATATGACAGAATTTCGTTAGATAAATTGATTTTTGTATATGCAACTTGTGAGAATGAAAGTTATATGATATGATATTAACAAGAGTATGCAAAAGCTGGTGTTCAGGAAGAAGGAGCAGGCTATGAAGAACAAAAATTCAAAGGCAAGGATGCAGGTAATTTTTGGAGTATTGTTATTTACACTGGTATTTATGGTAGAATTGTACGGTATGATTAATTATCCGGGCATGTTTATCATTCTGGCTGTAATTGCCGGTGTAGATCTGGTTTTTCTGTTCGTTGTAATTAATGGACTGATGGATCTGTCAGATCAAAAGCGGGCCAGACAGGAGGAGCAGTACGACAGTGTATTTAAGTCGGAAAAGGCTTCCTACCTAATGCTGAAAAAATATTTCGAAGAAATCGAGGATAAGCTGAATTATATAGAGAAGGCAGCAAAGGTTCCGACAGAGGAGATTATTAATGCCCAGAAGGGAATTGGCAAAGTAATCATCAATCGCAATCACGAAAATATGGATGCATTGATGAATGGCTATGACCAGCTGCTGGAGGAAATTGCTCAGATAAAAGAGAATGTTGGAGCAACAGAGGATATTGCAAGAGAATTCAAGCAGGAACTGGTTGCAGCACAGAAGAGCACAGAGGAAGAAACAGAGAAGGCACTTCAGATGAAGGTGCAGGATCTTACCGTTGCGCTGAAAGATATGGAGCTGCGTTTGAATAGTGCCATCATGCAGAGCCAGAAGGTAATTGCCCAGGCACCGATGATGACTGCTCCCATGCCACAGTATACGGCACCGCCTGTCGTGCAGGCGATGGAGCCGGCAAGGAGTGCGATGACACCGGAGGTAAGCCCAAGCCCAGCTGTGGGATCGGAGCCTGATATAGATCCGGCTACGGAAACTGTATCGCAAGAACCGATTTCTGAGACAATATCAGAAACAATCAGAGAAGTTCCAACGCCGGAATCTGTAGAAGCGGAGCCTGAAGTAGCATCAGCACCGATGGAAGAGGAAAAACCGCCGATGCCGGATCTGTCGGATCCGAATAAAAAAATGAGCCCTGACGAAATTGCAGCGCTCTTCGCAAATATGGGAGAAAGCGAACCGGCAGAAGCATCGAAGGCAGAGCCTGACCCGGCACCGGAAGAACCAGTACCAGCGGAGCCAGAAGCAGCGGCAGCGCCGGTGGAAGAAGAGAAGCCACCGATGCCAGACCTGTCAGACCCGAATAGACAGATGAGTGCAGATGAAATTGCAGCGCTCTTTGCAAATATGGGAGCATAAAAGGAAATATATCAGAAAGAGCCCAGGTATGATACCGGGGCTCTTTTTTGGTAAGTGTTTGATATTCTTTTATACAGTAGTCATAAGTTTGGGGAAATCCTCAGGCTTGGAATTACAAATTGTAATGCGGAATCCGTCTCTGGAATTTCCTTCAATCAGACTGATTCCACCATTGTAAAGCTTTGTTTTCCCGGTGCCCAGTTCATGATTGGACAGCCCGGCCAAAAGGACGTTAATTGCTGCACCGTGAGAAATCGCTGCGACGGAAGTATGTCCGCTTGCTTCCAATTCTGTCAAGGCCGTCTGCATACGGGACAGAACACTGGAGAAAGGCTCCATACCGGATGCATTCTCGCCGGCAGCCACTGCAAAATATTCTTTGCTGTCCTTCACCAGCTTGCCGGAAAAGGGACCAAGATCCCGCTCAATCAGATTTTCAAGGGGATGTACGTCGGAAGCAGTAAGTCCGGCTTCTGATGCAATTTCCATTCCTGTACGAACTGCTCTCTGCAGGGGACTGGTAAAAATGGCTGTAATGCCCATGTTTTGCAAAGCTTTTCCGGCAGCCCTGGCCTGGGCAATCCCTCCTTCATTGAGAGGGATATCCTCTCTTCCCTGAAATCTGCAGATTTGGTTCCAATCAGTTTCTCCGTGGCGGATCAGATATATTTTCATTTGAATTTCCTCATTTGTATTTTGATTTCCTATAAAAAGCTACTCTATTTTAACACAAAATTGTTTCTTTAGAGCAAAAAAAAGAAAAAAAAGAAAAAAAAAGAAAAAAAAGAAAAAAATTGAAAAAAGGCTTGCATTTTTCGAACTCATACTATATAATAACTAATGTGCTTGAGGGAAACAAGTCAAGACAACAAAATATGCGCGATTAGCTCAGCTGGCAGAGCACCTGACTCTTAATCAGGGTGTCCAGGGTTCGAACCCCTGATCGCGCACTAACAGATAATATTATTATATAAATACAAATGACAAAGAACTCTTGACGAAACGTGATTTCGTTGGGGGTTTTTTTAATACATTAGAGATTGAAAATAATAACCAATGTATATATCATGATATTGTCGAAGGACAATAACCGGGCAAATAGAAACATCAATGGAAAAGGTATCTCCATCCCGCTGACAATACAGCGGATAGTGGAAATACCTTTTTGATTTGGGAGCGTGATACGATTGCATTGCTATAGAGAAGACATTATAATGAAGGTATCATAATATGTCAGGAGTAATGAGATGGAAAAGTATGATGACGCTGCGAAAGCAGTTGTGAAGGAGGTAAAGAAAATAGTATCGGGAAAGGATTCCTGTATTTATAAAGCATTTGCCGCGATTCTGGCAGGAGGGCATATTCTCATTGAGGACGTGCCGGGAGTGGGAAAGACAACCCTTGCCGTTGCCTTTTCCCAGGCTATGGGGCTTCTGAATCACCGCGTACAGTTCACACCGGATGTGATGCCTTCGGACATTCTGGGATTCAATATGTACCAGAAGGAAACCGGACAGTTTGTATTTCACCCGGGAGCAGTGATGTGCAATCTGTTTCTGGCAGACGAGATCAACCGTACCTCTCCCAAGACACAGTCCGCGCTGCTGGAGGTTATGGAGGAGGGCAATGTTACAGTGGACGGTGTCAGCCGTGAAGTTCCAAAGCCTTTTATCGTAATGGCTACGCAGAACCCCAAGGGAAGTGCCGGTACGCAGCTTCTCCCGGAGTCCCAGCTGGACCGGTTTATGATCTGCATGAGTATGGGATACCCGGATTTAAAGAGCGAGATGGAAATCGCAAAGGGCCGGAGCGTGTCCCGGCAGGAGCCAATTGATCCGGTGCTG
This sequence comes from uncultured Lachnospiraceae bacterium, assembly GCA_900316805.1. Taxonomy (GTDB): domain Bacteria; phylum Bacillota; class Clostridia; order Lachnospirales; family Lachnospiraceae; genus Roseburia. The sequence goes on along the minus strand of ONEJ01000062.1, from coordinate 56,667 downwards.
GATGCGCAGACCCTTTATGATCTGCAGTGCTATGTGGAAGAAATCCATATGGATAACAGCATTTATGAATACATTGTTATGCTGATGGAAGCTACACGGGAAAACACATACATTGAACTGGGGGTCAGCCCTCGTGGCACCATCGCCTGCGTTCGGATGGCAAAGGCCTGGGCATTTCTCCAGGGACGCAGCTATGTACTTCCGGAGGATGTATCGGCTATTTTTATGGATGTGGCAAAGCATAGAATTGTACTGGGAACGAAGGCAAGGGCAGCGCGTATGACAGCAGAAAAGATTCTTGAGGAAATTCTCTCCTGTGTGCGCCAGCCTGCTTCTTTCATGAGAAAGAATAAGTAGAGGGATTAGGATTTTGATTCGGTTTCTGATAGGAATAGTTGTGACAGTTGTCACATTTTATCTTGCTCTGATCTATGAGAGCGTGGCACTTGGACTGCTGGGATTTTGTGAGGCGGTTCTTTTCGTGACCGCATATATCTTTCTTCTGTGGTACAGTAGAAAAATACATGCGTCCATAGATGTCTGGTCCGGTTTTGTGACGGAGGAGGAGAAAGTAAAACTGGTCATTCGCGGGGAAAATAAGTCAAAGCTTCCCTGCATGAAAACCTGTTTACGTATCTGTATCCGGAATTCCTTTTCAGGAAAAAGGGAAAAGGGATGGTATTCGGGGGATGTTCTGTATCCGGGAGAGAATCAGTACAGCCATCGATTCCAACCCCAGGGTGCCGGCTTTTACACTATTGAACTGAAGAAGCTTCGGATTTATGACGTGACGGGTATGTTTTATCTGAATCGGAAATGCACAGGTCTTGCGCAGCTGTATGTGCTCCCCAAAATTGTTGATGTGGGGGTAAGGCTTACGGAGCAAACGAGAAATTTTTACGGAGAATCGGATTCTTACGATGATTTTCATCCCGGTCAGGATCAGTCGGAAATCTTTGATGTGCGGGAGTTCCGGGCGGGAGACCGGATCCAGAGCATTGAATGGAAGTTAAGCGCCAAGCAGGACGAGCTCTATGTGCGGGAGGGAAGTCTTCCCATGGCATGTCCGGTGGTTCTTTTTCTGGAGGCTTCCAATCGGAAAAGGAATTATGAGGATTTCCTTATGGTGGCAGCAGGAATTTCCTTTTCCCTTATGGATGCGGCCTGTCACCATTACATATCGTGGTACAGCGAAAGCCGGCAGGATATTGTCAGATACCGCGTGGATGATGAGGAAAGCTTTTACGAATTTTTTACCATATATCTCACGGAGAAAAAGGGACGGGGAGTGGAATCCCTGGAGGAAATGTATCACAGAAAATATCCAAATGACCTCGCGGCAAACAGATTGGTGCTAAAGGAAGGCTCAATATTAATGCAGAACGGAAGGGTTATTATGAATGGCGGCAGGGAAAATATGGAAGAGAAACTGAGAAATTTGGAATTACAGTTATAAGCGGGATCATGATGAAAAAGCCAAGACAGGAAGAAACTGAATATGGATTTGCAGAGCTTTGTGGAAACGGGATCCGAAGCTTTCTTGCCATGGAGTTTTTACTGCATGGGCTGCTTTTACTGCTGGGAAGTGAATTTCCGGAATGGCAGCTGGAGCCGGCTTATTTCCTTCAGATGCAGGTGATTTTGATTCCGGTGCTGCTCTGTTTTGAACTGCTGACAGGAGCAAAAAGGTGTATTCGCAGAATCGGAAAGATCGCAGCCGGAATTCTGCTTCCGGCGGGCTGCGGGCTCTATGTGTTGTTTCGCCGGCATCAGCTGCTGGAAGGAATCTATCAGGTCTATAACGAATATGTCAAATACTGGAATGCTTACTATAAAACGAATTATAGTTTTTATGATACGGAGGGAGGAGAAAGAGAGTTCTTTCTGGCTGTCAGTGTCTGTATCATTTTTATCTTATGCATCAACCTGCGTTATCTGACAGGAATTCGATTATTTTATTTGCTTCCGGGATCTTTGGTGCTGACACTGGGACTTCTGGTAAACTGCCTTCCTTTGTGGAGAGGCCTTGCAGAAGGCTTTGTGGGAGTCCTGTTTCTTTTTTCTGCGCCATGGGGAAAGGAAAAAATTGTATTTCATGATAGTTCAGGGAGAAAGAAAAACGGAGTCAGGAAAATTGGCATTCAATTTGTAATCACAGCTGTCGTGCTGTTGTTTGGAATTTTGGTTGTCACCTGTACTCCAAGGCTGTTGGGAAAAGAGGCGGAAAAAATACCTGAGAACGCCCATAAATTTATCGTATTTCAGAAGCAGGCAGAGGAAAAGCTGGCTTCCTTGTCTTTACCGATGTTTTCTCAGGATGAGGCTGTGCTGGATAACCGGACGCCCAAGTATTCCGGAAAAGAAATTCTGGAAATCCACGCCTCAGATAGTCCCGTCACAAATCTGTATCTGAAGGATTTCTGCAGCAGCACGTATGCGAATGGCAAATGGGAGAAAACAGAGGATTTCGAAAAAGAGGCAAAGGGGGCGGGATATACCCCGGAACATCTGGGAAGCCTTCTCCATCAGCAGTATTTTGAGGCAAAGCGCACCCGGGGCAACGACAGGAATGGGGAAACGCCCTGGGTTTTGGATTATTCCATTGACTATACAGGTGGGAGGACAAGTCTTGCACTGGTTCCATATTTTTCAGATTTATCCGGCAATAAGGATACGGTCTGGGTGGAAGGGGACGGCGTAGTTCACAAAAAGAAGAGTAAAAAAACATTGGATTTTCAAGGTCTTAGCCGCAATACTTTTTTTTTAGGGGAATTGTATGAGATTCTGAATCCGGGAGAAGAAAATGCTGCGCTGGACTGGTATGGGGATTATGTCAGAAAGAAGAATCTGGGAGGCTCTGAGGCGGTTCCGGCACTGAAGCAGTATGTGCAGGAAATAAAAGAAACCTATGGAGCATCAGAAATTATTGCCTTCGATGAGGATTACCAATTCAATTATAACAGACTTCAGATTGCAGCGGATGTGCGGAGTATTCTGTCCAACAAGGAATCCTATAACCTTTATCTGGATGATATTCCGGCGGGCTGCGACACCATTCAGTATTTTCTGGAAACCGGCCACGAAGGGTACTGTATGCATTTTGCCAGCGCCGGGGTTCTCCTCTTGCAGGAGTTTGGAGTTCCGGCGAGGTATGCCAGCGGCTATATTGTGAAGGCATCTTCTTTTCAGAAAGAAAATGGGCAGTACACTGCGAAGGTTTTGGACCGTAATGCCCATGCCTGGGCAGAAATTTATCTGAAGGGCTATGGCTGGGTTCCCTATGAGATGACACCGGGCTACCAGGATGTGGTGAGTTCGCTGCCAACGGACGAGGAGCATCAGGATTACCTGAAGAGACAGCACCAGAAAAAGGAGACAAAGCCGGAAAATCAGGAGCAGCAATCTACAGAGACACAGATCAGTGAAAAGAAGGACAGTGAAACTAAGCATAATGAAACCCGGGATTCACAGACGAAGGAATCCGGGTTAGAAAATCATAGAAATCCTGTTGGAACCGGCAGTGGAGCGGGGAAAAATACCGGATACAGTACACGAAATCTGGTAATAATTCTGGTGCTTCTCATAATGGTATGTGCATTTACAGCTTTATTGATATGTCACTTTCATAAGGAGAGAGAAACACTGCTGCAGGAAATGCGCCGCAGGCAGTACCGGAGGGCAGTGTGCCGGATGAACCATAGGATTTACCAGCGTCTGTGGAATCATGCGCCGGAGGTGCTTCACATGCCGAAGAAGAAAGAGGGCAGCAGTAAGGTGCAGTTTTCCTATCTGACTGATGAGGAATTGTTGCAGAAGCTGATCCATACTTATCCGGTTGTATCTTCGGAGGACTGGAAGCGTTATATGGAGATTGTCCAGAAAGCGGTGTTCTCCCAGGAGGAGATCACCCAGGAGGAAGTGAGGTTCTGTTATCGGATTTATCAGCATTATAGAGAAAGGAGATTTTAAGAAGGAATCGTATGAAAATTCTCATGGTAAATGTTCCTTTTAGCGGGCATGTCAATCCTACCTTGGCGCTTGCATCAGAACTGACAAAAAGGGGTCACAGTGTTTCCTATATTTTGACAAAGGACTGGAAAGATCGTGTTGAAGAGTCAGGTGCTGAATTCATTCCCTATATTGGTCATGAAGAGTACGGAATTACCTTTAGAAAAGGAAAACCGGCCAATATATGGAAAGCATTAAAAGCGTGGCGTTATGTTTATGACTCAATTGTGGCCGTGGGTTCTGATTATGATCTTCTGATTTATGAGTTTTTTACATATACAGCCTATGCTGCAGCCCGGAAAATCGGAATAAAGGTTGTGCGACAGTTTTCTACATTTGCATTAAACAGCGGGATTACGGCAGAAGTGCTTCAAAGCTCGAATCTGGAAATAAAGCTTATGAAAAATGACTTTTTCATGAAAGTGATAAGTAAAATTGCATGCGGAAAAATAAAGCTGACAACTGGAAACATCATTTCAGAAATAGCAAATACGCCTGTGGATTTAAACATTGTATATACCACATCTGAGTTTCAAATAAATAGTGAAGCATTTGATGAAAGCTATCTGTTTGTAGGTCCGGCGATTGCTCCCAGAAAAATCAATTTAGTTATACCATACGGTCAGATGCAGGGAAAAATAATTTATATATCCTTGGGAACTCTTCAAAATGAAAAAAAAGAGTTATATCGGAAATTTATGGAGGCATTTGCTCATGTTGAGGGAATCTCGGTAATCATGTCAGTTGGCTATCATACCGATATCAACGAACTTGGTGAAATACCTCACAATTTTTTCATATATTCATTTGTTCCCCAATTGGATGTGCTGAAGCACTCACAAATATTTATTACCCATGGTGGAATGAACAGTGTAAATGAAGGTTTGTATTATCAAAATAAGCTTCTGGTTATCCCTATGGATATGGATCAGTTTTCTGTAGCGGACAGAGTCGAAGAATTAGGCGTGGGATATCAATTAAAGGAGAAAAGGCTGGATTCCAAATTAATATTCGATAAGATCAAGAAGCTTGAGAAAGATTCGCAGATAGAAATGCGGGTTAAATCCATGTCACAGCATATGAGGGATGCCGGAGGTGTTGTTATGGCTGCAGATAAAATAGAGAAATTAGTGGAATGATAGACATTCCAATGAAAAGATTAAAGAGCAGGCAGACCGCTATGCAAAAATTGTACACATTGATGACGATGGAAATGTTACAACGGTAATTGAGTGTACGCCTGAAAGTTCAACGGATGGGTTTGTAACGAAAACGCTCTCATTGAGCAGCGGACAGAACAGACTGAAAATTGTGGGGTATGGTTGTGAAGATATTGAATTCGAGATGCTTTTTACAGAACCGCAATAGAAGATATGAGGAATTCCAGCAAATGTCCGTATTGCGATGGATACTTAAATGTATAGGTAAACTATTTTGTATGCCTGAAACGGTGCGTTTGCTGCGCCATTCCAGGCATTTAAATTTAGAGAGATGAGATCAGCGGCTGCAGATATTTCTTATCGGTCCAGTCGCACTTTTTTCCTGCGGAACACATTAAGGCTTTTTCCCAAGGCTCATAAGTTGAAGGATCTTTTTTCGCAACAGCCTTCTGCAGCATTTTACATAAAGTTCTGTCCCTAAATGTCATGGCATCTTCATCCCATGCACCTCGGCAATAATAAAGAGGTACATTGCTCAGTTCATCCTTAAAATGCAGCGTCCGAATCTGGGTAATAGCATCCTCATCATAAGGAGAAGCTCCCACACAAAAAACAACAATTTTTTTATCGGACAGACGACCGATGTTTTTCTTTAAGAAAGACAATCCCGCGATTCCCGATGCATAGACGCCTCCACCAAGAATAATGGTGTCATATTCACTGAGCCGGTTCAGGTTTACGGATTTCGTTTCCACACAATCGTAATCGGTTTCTTCTTGCAACCAATTGGCGTACTTTTTCGTTGCGCCATACTTTGACTGGTATAAGATAATTCCTTTATTCATAAAATTTCACTCCCTAGAATTCTTTTAAATTGTCCTCAATCTGAATGATCGTTTGTATGGTTACTTGAAGCTGTTCCTCAGAAATACCCTCAAACATTTTCTTCATAGTCTGTCGGCTCACATCATCATTCTTTTTACAATATTCCATACAGGATTCCGTCAGTTCAACACGCTGTTTCCGCCTGTCATTTTCATCTATGGTAATATTGATAAATCCTTTTTTCTCTAACTTCAGTAAAATCTGTTTCACATTTTGATGGGAACTCCCCATAATTTCAGCCAGTTCCTTTATGGTAGGATTTTCTTTGCACAGGTTAATACAGATGATGGCAAAAAATTGTTTCCAACTGATTTCCTCCATGGTTCTGTCTGCCATAGCCTGAAAACGATTATCAAAGGCACTCAAAAGCCCCAATAAGAAATAAGACGATTCAATGCCGGTAAAATCTACATTTTCCTGTTGCATTACTTCTCTGATATTCATCTTTTCCTCCTGATAGGTAATATATTACTGAAATAAATAGTAACAAATTACCTTTATTTTGTCAACAGGATCAAAAATATGACAGAATCATTTATTTCTTGACATAAAGAAGATAACTCCCTATAATAAAACCAAACGTTTTAAAACAAATGTTGCAGAAAGGAGTTCATATGCCGCCGAAAGCGAAATTTACCAGAGATGAGATTCTTGATACAGCATTATCCATCACAAAGGAACATGGCATTGATGCAGTCACAGCCAGAGAGTTGGGGAACCGGCTGGGCAGCTCGGCAAGGCCAATCTTTACTGTCTTTGAGAGCATGGATGAGGTCAAGGAATTTGTCATTATGAAAGCAAAGGAAATGTACGGGCAGTATGTCGAAGAGGGATTAAAAGACAAACCGGCATTTCGGGGAGTGGGAATTGCTTATATTCGCTTTGCCGTTGAGCAGCCCAGGTTATTTCAGCTTTTGTTTATGAGCGCCAGCCGGGAATCAAAGGATGTATCCACGATTCTGCCTGTCATAGAAGACAATTACGACAGGATACTAAAGTCTGTGCAGGAATCTTACGGTTTAGAAAAGAAGTCAGCAGAAAAAATTTATCAGCATTTGTGGACTTATACCCATGGCATTGCAACCATGTTTGCCACAAGGCTGTGCAGTTACACCATGGAACAGATCGAGGAACGACTGACAGAGGTTTTTAAAGGACTGCTGTTAGTGGAAAAGGGGAAAAGAGATGATAAAGATTGAAAATCTGCATAAATCTTATGGCACTGGCGAGAGCAAAAATGAGGTGTTAAAAGGGATTTCGCTGGACATTAAAGACGGGGATTTCATGGTGCTGCTGGGTGCCTCGGGATCCGGTAAATCAACACTTTTAAATGTGATATCCGGTCTGGAGCCTGCGGATATGGGCAATGTATGTTACGGTGATAGAGATATCTGCAAGATGAATGATGCCGAAATTACAAATTTCAGAAGGGATACCATAGGCTACGTTTTTCAGCAGTATTTTCTTCTGCCGAACCTGAATATCGATAAAAATGTGAAGATGGGCGCGGATCTGGCAAAAAACAAAGACTATCGAAACCTGATCAAAGCAGTGGGACTTGCAGATAAGATGAAAAAATATCCCCATGAATTAAGCGGAGGGGAGCAGCAGCGTGTTTCCATCGCAAGAGCATTGGCGAAGCAGCCCCAGGTATTATTTTTGGATGAGCCCACCGGTGCCCTTGACGAAGCCACGGGAAGGTTAGTGCTGGATCTGATCTGCAAACTTCAGAAAGAAATCGGATTTACCATGGTCATGGTGACCCATAACCAGAATATTGCGGAAATGGCAAATAAGGTCATTTCTATGAACAGCGGCAGGATTGTGGAACAGTATCACAATGACTATCCAAAAACTGCATATGAGATTGCATGGTAGGAGGCCGGTTATGATTGTTAGTATTAAGGATATATTTAAGATGATCGGTATGCTGCTTGTCAGCTTTTGCTCCGTCATTGTATGCGGAATGTTCTTAAATTATTATCTGGATCTTGTCACAGTGGAGAACCTGATTACAACGGATGTGTCGAGAATCTTTTATGATGCACAGTGCAGCACTGCCAAGGTAGTCAGTGCTGTTTCCGGAGGATGCCTGCTGTTAACCACCGTTGTGCTTCTTTGCTTTTATATCGGGCATTACATTGACACTCACCAGAAGCAGCTTGGCATTATGAAAGCATTGGGCTACGGCAGATTTTCCGTCGCGAAAAGCTTCTGGGTGTTTGGTTTGCCTGTACTGGCTGGAACTGCCCTTGGATATCTGGGGGCACATCTGCTAATGCCGAAGCTGTATGAAATCCAGAATAAGGACGGATATCTGCCGGATGTTCCCATATCCTTTCATCTGGGATTATGTATCGCCCTTGTTTTTGCTCCGGCGGTTTTCTTTTCACTGCTGGCGGTTATTTACGGTTTCCTGAAATTGAAAGTACCTGCATTGCAGTTGATGCGGGAGCAGTCCATCAGAAAAGTCGTTCCATCCAGGAAAGATACCGATCTGCCCTTTTTGCAGGAACTGGAAAAAAGCAATGTGAGACAGAAAAAATCTCTCATCTTTTTCATCACATTTGCAGTGTTCTGCTTTGCGGCAATGACGCAAATGTCCTGCAGTATGGATGAACTGGCAAGCCGGATGATGGGGATTATGATTATGGCAATCGGCATCGTTCTGGCAGTGGTGACATTGTTTATTGCTACCACTTCTGTCATCAAGGCAAACCGGAAAACAATTACCATGATGAAGGTTTTTGGATACAGCGCAAGGGAGTGTGGAAAAGCAGTGCTCAGCGGGTATCGTCCGTGGGCATATCTGGGATTTGTACTGGGAACCATTTACCAGTATGCACTGTTAAAGCTCATGGTATTGGTTGTGTTTAAGGATGTGGAGGGCGTGCCGGATTATAAGTTCGATGTTCCGGTTATGTTCATTACCTTAGGTGTTTTTATCGTATTGTATGAAGCAATTATGTATGCCTATACAAGGAAAATGGAGAAGCTGTCGGTGAAAGAGATTATGCTTGAATAAATCCCAATTATTTTAATATATCCGTAAGATCCTGCTCCGGTGTTGTAGTCTGATGAATCTCAAATTTTTTTACAAGGAAATCTACCACATTCGAAGAGAGAAATGCCGGCAAAGTAGGTCCCAGATAAATGTTCTTAATTCCCAGATGCAGCAGTGTCAGCAGAATGCAGACAGCCTTCTGTTCGTACCATGATAATACCAATGTCAATGGTAAGTCATTGACCCCACAGCTAAAGGCTTCTGCCAATGCAAGGGCTACTTTAACGGCACTGTAAGCATCATTGCACTGTCCCATGTCCATGATTCTAGGCAGTCCGCCAATGGTTCCCAAATCCAGATCGTTGAAACGGTATTTTCCACATGCCAGCGTAAGTATGGCGGTATCCTTTGGGGTCTGCTTCACAAACTCCGTGTAATAATTCCGTCCTACCCGGGCACCATCGCAGCCACCAACCAGAAAAATGTGTTTCAGGGCTCCGGCGTTCGCTGCGTCAATGACGGTATCTGCCACAGACAGAACCGCCTAACTCCAGTGCCTTTTCGATGACAGGTGTAAAATCTTTCGCATCGTCGATGTGCATCATGCCTGGAAAAGAGACAACCTCTGTGGTGAATACTCTGTCCGCATAGCTGTCCTTCGGCGGCATCAGGCAGTTGGTTGTAAAAAGAACAAATCAAAGGCAAATCGCCATATTTTCCCAAGAGTAAAAACTTAATAGCATTGCAGAACAGCTTTTGTTTTATTATAATGAAGGAGGAAAGTTATTGAATTACAAAAGAACAAAGAGCTGGTTTAGATTAATACGCGCCAATAAGGGACCTGCTGTATTTTGCACAGTTGTATGATGAATACATTAAGATGCATGATCTCGATGTATATGGACGAAAGCTAGTGAAGTTGCCAACACCACAATACATTGTATTCTATAACGGCAAAGAAAAAATACCAGATGATCAGACATTATTATTGTCGGATGCATTTGAGTGTGATTCGTCTACAACAGATATGGAACCAGCCATAGAATGTAAAGCAAGAGTGCTTAATGTAAATGATACATTAAGGAAGTTAACTGCGCTTGGATATGATGCAGAACTTTGTGTAAAAGTATTGGAGAAGAAATAATAACACAGACAGAGCGATTGTGTAATGCTATATGGGGAAATAGATAAAAGTCATATTTTTTGAACCTCCAGCCAGCTCATGACAACATTAAAGTGTAGGGCAGTGAGAAAGCTTTTGAAACCCTTGGAGGAAACATGACACGCGAGGAATTTGAACAATTGGTAGTGAATACAGGACCAGACATCTATGCCTTTTGCCTGCAGCTTACGAGGAATCGAGACGAGGCGGAGGAACTGTACCAGGAAACCATGCTGGCTGCAATGGAACGCCATGGAAAAATCGATATTTTACGGAATCCTAAGAGTTATCTGCTGGGGATTGCCATTGGATTGTGGAAAAATTTAAGGCGCAGGATCGCAAGGCGGAACCGGATACATTCCGAAACATCGTTGGATGCGCAGCTGGAGGAGGTTTACCCGGCAGAGGCCGCACAGTCTCTGGAGGAGGAGATTGCGGAGGCAGAAATTCAGAAGGTGGTTCGGCGTATGGCGGAAGAACTGCCGGAAAAGTACCGGCTGGTGGTGTACCTGTACTATACCAGAGAACAGAAAATAGAGGAAATTGCGTCGATGTTACATATTCCAAAGGGAACCGTCAAGAGCAGACTTCACAAGGCGAGAAGTATGATCAGAGACCGTATGGAGGCAGAAGGATATGAAATCAGTTAGAGATGAGAAAGCCGACCGGCAAATGGACCGCATGCTGAGCCGAGCCCTGACACAGCAGGCAAAACCGGATGCTGCATTACAGCAGAAGATTTGCAGTCAGTGGAAGGAGAGACGGGAAATGAATCGAAATCAAAAATGGGTGGCAGCGGCAGTAGCTGCCGCATGTGTGCTGGCGGTAACGGTGAGTGTGGGCGCGGCAGGCCGCTATTTGAGCAGCAGGCAGGTCGCAGAGGAATTCAATATGGACAATATGGCCAGGGCCTTTTCCCAGGGAGACGGCATTGAAATCAACCAGACGCAGACCTATGGAGAGTACAATGTCACATTGCTGGGTTTGACCAGCGGAGCAAATCTGGGATGGGCGCAGCCGGAGGAAATTGAGAAGGAGAAAACCTATGCAGTGGTTGCGATTGAAAAGGCGGATGGGACATCGATGCCGGATGGAACGGATGATCAGGAGATATCGCAGGATTTCTTTGTATCGCCGCTGATCGAGGGATACAATCCAGTCAACTTTAATGTTATGACAATGGATGGATCCGTGACCTGGGATGTGATCAATGGTGTTGAGTATCGCATCGTGGAGTGTGACAATGTGGAGATATTTGCGGATCATAAACTGCATTTGTGCGTGATGGACAGCATCTTTTACAACAAAGATGCATACGATTATGATCCGGAAACCGGTACGATTACACCGAATGCAAAATATGCAGGAATGAATCTGCTGTTTGATCTGCCATTGGATGCGTCAAAGGCAGACCCACAGAAGGTGGAGGAGTATCTGAAAGATTTTACACCCGTATTTTCGGAGGTGGACGAGGCAGACGGGGATTCTGCTTCTGCCAATGGGGAGCAGACCCCGGATGCCGGTGACCTTTTATCGGAATATGTGGAATATGTATCCAGCGGTGAGTGGAAGAAAGAGGTGGCCGAGTCGGAGTGTGTAATCGAAAAAACCATGATGAACAACCCGGAGGAGGGAATGTACACATTGGATTTCCAGATAGACCTGGATGACGGCTCACAGAACAGCGGAACCTTTTATTTCTATGACCGTGACTTTTTGGACGGTGTGGCGGTGCAGCGGTCATATTACAGCAGCAGCGAAGAGGGCATGTACCATAAAGTGATTGTGGTAGCCGAGAAGCAGGAAGACGGAACGGTGACGTTGAGAGCTTACGTTTGCCTGGTGCCGGAAAGTGAAATAAATGTTGCATAAAAAATGTATGTAAGAAGCGGGAGGCAGGTATTGGCCTCCTGCTTTTTCGTGGGAGACGCTTATTATTTTAGATGAAATTCAGGAGGTTCCACTTGCATTAAGCTATCTGAAATATTTTTGCGAAAATGCACCTGATTATCATGTTATAGCCGCGGGTTCCCTGCTGGGAGTTGCAATGCATAAAGGGATATCTTATCCGGTAGGTAAAGTGAATTTGCTGACGATGTATCCACTCTCTTATAGAGAATTTATGGAAGCAATTGGGGAAGAACAGCTTGCAGAATATGTTGACCGACCAGAGAATGACAAGCTGGTTACATTTCGGGAAAAATATATTTCCTGTCTGAAAAAATATTATTTTATAGGAGGGATGCCGGAAGCGGTAATGACTTACTTACAAGACAGGGATTACGATGAAGTGCGGGATGTTCAGAATACCATTCTGCGCCTTTACGAAAATGATTTCAGTAAGCATATAGAAAGCAAGACAGAATTGGGGCGGACAAGAATGGTATGGAATTCTGTTCCCATGCAGCTTGCAAAGGAAAACAAGAAATTCTTTTTTGGACAGATCAAGAAGGGAGCCAGATCAGCAGATTGTAAGTACCACATTGTATATACCATACTATTATTCTAATGTGAAGTCACGGAATGAGATTGACTTTTTGATTCAGATAAAAGGAGATGTCATTCCAATTGAGGTAAAAGCAGAGGAAAATCTCCGGTCAAAGAGTTTGAAGGCATATGTAGATAAATTTGAGCCGAAATATGCAATTAGAACTTCCATGAAGGATTACCGGGAACAGGATTGGTTGGTGAATATACCATTATGGTGTGTGTCAGGACTTGCTTCGTTGTCACCAAAGAATAAAGAGAGAGAAGATCAGTGTTTGAATATAGAAGACAGTGGATGATGATAAGGAGGAGGAAATGTTAGAATTTTTAAGGGCAACTGCTGAAGATTTAGAAGATTACATGAAAGCAAAAATAGATGCTTTCTCGGATGATTTGCGTATGTATGGATTTGGTCCGACGGGTTACGATGACTATGATAAAGAGCTGAAAAATATAGAACAATATCCTACATATAAAATTGTGTTGGAGATTGCATACGCCACACAAAAATTATCGAAATCATCATTTCTATGAAAAGATGGGGTATAAAAAGATTATCCGGTGCCCTGGCTTTTATTACGCTGATGGGAATTTTTAGATCAGCTGGTTACTTTGCAGTCAGCAAAATCATTCCAAAAAGCATGCGAAGCTCCGGGTTTGGAATCTTTAAGATCTTCTTTATGAACTGTGTTGCCTTGTTTGAGGATGCGCCAACGATCAGGGATATGTCCGATTTGCTGGGATGTTCCCATCAGAATGCCAAACAGATTCTTACTAAGCTGGAGAAACAGGGATTCGTGGAAGTGCAGCAGGACTTAAATGATAAGAGGAAACAGCGGATGATACTAACAAATAAAGCAATCGAGTTTCGCAGACATTACGATGCTTCAAGTGAAGAGGCCATGCAGTTTATCTTTGAAGGCATAAGCAGAGAGGAACTAGTGACAACCATATCGGTATTCACCAGACTGAATAAAAATGTGGATCAACTGAAAGGACGGATAGAATTATGAAATGTATCGTAACTTACTCATCAAAATACGGAAGCACAGAAAAATATGCGAAATGGATCGGAGAAGCCCTTTCCTGTGAAGTAAGAGATATCAAAAGCCTTCGACCGGACATGCTTCAGGGCTACGACAATCTGTCTGACGAGGATAAGCTGATGCTGGATACATACGGAAAGAAAATTGATTTTTCGGATCAGCGTACCATTAAGGAATTAGTTGATTATGTAATGACATTATAGTCATGCATAGAAATATCCCGGAAACCGCATAAAATCAGCAATGTCAAATCCTTTTGACACCGTCTTTTCACCAATGTAAAATAGGTTTGATAGACAGAAAATGGTAAAGTGGTTATTCTTGGGGCAGGTCAGGAGAACAAATCACTTGTAAAGGAGGATGTTTCATGGAGCTGAATGCACAGATCAAAAAGTATCGGACAGAGCTTAAGTTGTCCCAGGAGGAATTGGCAGAAAAAGTATATGTGACGAGACAGACCATTTCAAATTGGGAAAATGGAAAGAGTTATCCGGATATTCACAGTCTGCTGCTTCTCAGTTCATTGTTTAATGTATCTCTCGACCAATTAATCAAAGGAGATATTGAAACAATGAAAGAAATTATTAGTGAGCAGGAAGTGAAAGAATTTAATTATTATGGGAGCATTTTTTCAATTCATTTTGTATTATTAATCCTGTCGGCAGCACCCTTGTTTATGTGGCTGGAACAGTATGCTTTAATTCCACTCGCAATCTTTTTTGCCATTACCATGTACTGGGCACTCAAAGTCGAAAAAATCAAAAAGAAAAATGATGTGCAGACATACAAAGAAATTGTTGCATTTTGTGAAGGAAAAAAGCTGGATGAAATCAATAAGCTGGTTGAATCAGGAAAACGCCCATACCAGAATGTCTTAAAAGTAATTATTAGTGCTGTTGTTACAGCGGCAGTTTGCTTTTTGGTTGGATTGCTGATGCACTTGTTCTTAAAATAGAGATTAAAAACACTAAGAGGAACTACCATGCGTTACACCATTAACCAAAGAAATGATGGGGAAGATGAGCTGATACTTAATTATCGGGAACTGAATCCGGAAGTAGAAGCAGTCCTCACATTTATGGAAAAACACCAGAAAAAGTTAATCGGGCGAATTGGAGAGGAAACCGTTATTTTCTCTCCGGAAGAGATTTTATATATCGAGAAAGTGGATGACAGAACCTTTGCCTATACCAGGGAAAAGGTCATTCAACTGGATATGTCGCTGGCTGCTGTGGAGCTTATTTTAGATGACATCCAATATTTCCGGTGCAGCAAATCCATGATCATCAATGTGAATAAAGTGGAAAAACTAAAGAGTCTGCCGTCCAATCGAATCGATGCTACTATGGCGGGCGGGGAGCACATTATGATTTCGCGTACTTATGCTTCCAAGTTTCGGAGACTGATAAGGGGGGATTGGCATGAAAGATAAAAAACTGACATTATGGGAGCGCTATCTTACTAAGGAAATCGGAATAGAATTTAAGGCATGTTTGTATTTTTATGCCATACTCTTTTTCTATTGTGTGTATCGGTTATGCGTGGGAAAAACGGTAGCAGAGATTCTGCACATGGCGGAAATGATTCTGGTGACATACATCATGGGATATATTCAGGTGTTCCTGCTGTGGAATTTTGACGAGGCAGAACAGCTGGGAAAAAAGGAAATTCTGGGCATCTGTATCTGCACACCGTTGTATGCGTTTGTTTCTTATGTGTGCAACTGGTTTGACCGGAATATTTGTGTCACCATAGGTTTTGTGTTATATGTTGTTTTGCTCTATGTATGTGTATATTTTGTATACAGGTGTCGAAGAAGAATTGATGATAAAATATTGAACTCAGATTTGGAAATGTTTAAAGCCAAGGCGAAAAAGCAGGATAAATCAGAAAAGGAATAGTGCAGCTTACGGCAGAAAAAGTGTCACAAGCGGGGACAGGTCTTGTCTCCGCTTGTTTTTTGTGGTTAGCTAATATTGTTCAAGGATATTATTCAGCATGTGTATGTATTTGAAAAGATACGAAGAATATGCAGGGGAGGAAAATTACATGGAAAATATCATTGAGATCAGCCATCTCACAAAATCTTATGGCAAACACAGGGGCGTCAGCGATATCTCCTTTACCGTCCGGGAAGGGGAAATCTTTGGCTTCTTAGGACCAAACGGAGCAGGGAAATCCACGACCATCCGCTCTATGCTGGGATTGATCAAATACCAGCAGGGACAGATTACAATCTGTGGACTGGATGCAGCGAAAAAGCAGGAAGAGATACGAAAAAATGTAGGATACATGCCAAGCGAAGCATGGTTTTATCCGGGAATGACCATAAAGGATACCCTAAAGCTGGCTGCAGATGTGAGAAAACAGGATTGTGCGGATGAGGCGGCGCGAATCTGCGAAAGACTGCAGGTGGATGTGAACCGGAAGATCAGTGACCTCTCACTGGGAAACCGGAAAAAAGTAAGTATCGTATGTGCCATGCAGCATAAGCCAAAGCTTTTTATCTTTGATGAGCCCACCAGCGGTCTGGATCCTTTGATGCAGAATGAATTTTTTTCTTTAATCAAAGAGTATGTGGACCAGGGAGCTACCTGCCTCTTGTCTACTCACGTACTTTCCGAGGTGCGCAGTTACTGTGACCGGGTGGCTATCATGAAAGAAGGAAAACTGCTGGTTACGGATACGGTGGAACATATGACAAAAACAAGTGCCAAGCGCATCAAAATGATACGGGATGGGGAACATCTGGACTATATTTATAAAGAGGATTTGAACAATCTGTATAAAGAACTGGAAGGGCATAACATCGAGGATATCCTGATTGAGGAGCCTTCCATCGAAGAAATCTTTATGCATTACTATTCAGAATAGAGAAAAGATCAAGGAGGAAAACAAAATGGGCGCATTGTTAAAATATGAGTGGAAAGCCGGGATCAAGGCTCTTTTGATATGGTCTCTGGCAGTAGGCGTTATGGGGATGCTTTGTATCGTGCTATATAAGAGCATGGAGGAAAGTATGGCGGGCGTGGCGGAGAATTTTGCTTCTATGGGAGCATTTTCCGATGCCATGGGTATGAGTACCCTTAGTATTGCAACTCTGAAAGGCTATTTTGCCACGGAGATTGGAACGGTTCATTCTTTGGGCAGCAGTTTGTTTGCGGCATCTATTGCCACCGTTATTTTGTCCAAGGAGGAGGATGGACACACTGCAGAGTTTACTTATACCCTGCCTGTATCCAGAGCGAAAGTGGTGGTAGTGAAATTTATTTCCGTTGTGATGCATCTCATGATCTTTACCGTGGTTTGCGGCCTGCTATATCAGGTGGGAATTTTATTGGCCGGAGAGCAGGGGCTGGGAAAGGAATACCTGATTTTTATGGGGTCTCAGCTGCTGATGAATATTGAAATTGCAGCTGTATGTTTTCTGATTTCCGCATGCAGCAGGAAAAATAAGCTGGGATTCGGAATCGGTGTGGCAATGATTTTGTATGTATATGATCTCATGGCAAGAGTGATTCCGGATTTGAAGGATGCCATTTTCCTTTCTCCTTTTTCCTATGCAAATGCCACGGGAATATTTGCAAAAACTGCAGACAATGCCACAGCACTGATTTTTGGTGTGGGAATTATGTTGGTATCTGCGGTAGCTGCCGGGGTGATTTATTGCCGGCGGGATTTAGCAAGCTGAATCTTGTTCAATAGACTATGAAAAACACTCGTCCATTTAAAGAAATAGGCGGGTGTTTTCAAAATAAAAAAGTCTAGAGCTGGCACTCTAGACTTCTTTACGCCCACTTAGACTATAATTCGCATTTCTTAGCTATCATCATTATATGCTCCTTTTTATTAAAAATCAACTGTTTAATTGATAATTTGTATCTTCTATGATATTCTAAATTATGCTGTCGACTCTTTCCAGCGGAAAGGGGGTGGCTCACTTGGAGTACATAATCGCATTTCTTATCTCCGTATTGGCATCTGTAGCTGGCTACTACATTTGCAAATGGTTAGACGGAGATGAAGGACAGCACTAGCCTGACGGTGTGGTTCTCCGCAATGAACTTGAGAAACTCAGAGCTGGCACTCTGAGTTTCTTTAATTGTGTGCCTTGCGGCACACGTTTCTAATGGGTGAAAGTGTCCCTAATCCACCCTAGCAGTGGGAAGGATACAGCCGAACACCAGGGCAACTAAACTTTACAAAAAACATAGAAATGCGTATTCTTTAGTTGGTAGAAAATGTCACCACATAAATATATAATGAAGAAGGAGGTCAGTTGAATGACCCACCAAAAATGGTGCATCGTTCAACTAAAAAACATCGGATAATAACGGCTTAAAGTTCTTAGAAGGCAATTCGGAAGTAGCAGAGATTACGGATGAGCTACTGGATGCACTGCTTGATAGCATTGTAGTGTATGCGGACAAGACCATAGAATTAAGATGGAAGTTCTCGAACAGAAACAACTAAGCATTAAGGAAGATTATATCAGCTTTTGGCAGATTATCTGTCAAAAGCTGATATAATACATGGTAGTAGAGATATATTATCGTCGGGCTCTCTCTTTTTTGCATTTGGAGATAATATAATTGACTTTCGGGAATGAAAGAGATATAATCAACTTACGAGTTGAAAACTTGTAAGTTGAAAGAAGGAGCGGTTTTGTGTTTTATTGCAGAGAAAAAGAACTTAGAGAACTGAATAAAAGATATAATCGAGGAGAGTTTGAGTGTATCGTCATCTATGGACGCCGTCGCGTGGGTAAGACAGCGCTTATTAATGAATTTTGCAAAGATAAGCCTACTATTTTCTTTTCTGCGTTGAATGCGTCTGCACAAGAAAATCTTGCAGCCTTTTCAAAAGCAATTTGTGAAAAAGAACATCCGGGGACAGATTTAGCACCGGTTTATCCTTCGTTTGATGCTGCATTTACGAAAATCACACAGATGGCAGAAAATGAGAGATTAGTGCTTGTAATTGATGAATATCCATATCTTGCAAAAGCAAGTAAATCTATTTCATCACGCTTACAGCATATAATTGACCATACTTGGAGGAACGGACAGTTATTTTTGATTTTATGTGGTTCATCCATGAGTTTTATGGAATATCAGGTATTGGGATATGAAAGCCCACTGTACGGACGACGTACCGGACAGTTAAAGATACAGGCTTTGTCTTATAAGGAAATTAAGGAATTTAATCCGACACTTTCAGAAGAACAACAAGCGTTTGTGTATGGAATTACCGGTGGAATACCGCATTATATAAATAAGTTGGCTGTCGAAAATGATGTGGATGAGGCATTGAAAGACAATCTATTTAATACGTCAAGTTATTTGTTTGAAGAGCCGGAAAATCTTTTAAAGCAGGAATTACGAGAGCCGGCAATCTATAATTCAGTGATTACAGCGGTGGCAGGTGGGGCGTCACGCTCTAATGAAATTGCTACCAAAGTAGGAATAGAAGCTCCAATTTGTGCAAAGTATCTGAAAGTATTATTAGACCTTGGAATTTTAATTAAGAAGACACCGATTACCGAAAAACCGGGAAAGAAAACGGTATATGCAATAGGAGATAATTTCTTTAAGTTTTGGTATCGTTTCGTACCACAGAATACATCGTCTATTAGTGCAGGAAGAATTGAGCATATTTATAATGCAGTCATTAAAAAACATTATGCTGATTATATGGGACATGTTTTTGAGCAGATGTGTAGAGAATACTTATTTTTATATGCAGAAGATGTACCTATTATCTTATCTGACATTGGGCAGTGGTGGGGTACTGATTCAAAACTTAAAAAGGAAGTAGAAATTGACATTGTCGGTACTCCGGCAGAGGGAAATGAGTTTATTATTGGTTCGTGTAAGTATAAGAATGAACCGGTTGGTGTAGATGAATTAGAACTCATCAAGGAGTATGCAAAAGTATTTGGAAAAGGGAAAGCATATCACTATTATATTTTTTCTAAGAGTGGATTTACCAACGGACTAAAGGAACTTGCAGAGAAAGGCGAGGTTCGGCTTGTAACTCTGGAAGATATGTATAAGTAATAAAATGTGTATGAATTTGTTCATATTATTAAGTGAGGGGTGTGGAAATTTCTTTAGCCAATAATTCCTCGCGGTTCATTAGTTTTTTGTGATAGTCTTTGTCAACCGAAAATTCACTACTGTAAAACTTAATTTCACACATATTCACTATACTGTACCATATAGGAAATGATTACGAAAGATTATTTTGCTTCGTATCGCCTCGTAGTGTAATGGGCGTATACAAATAAAAATTTTCGGCACCCAGATTCTCCTTGTAAAAGCCGGCAACATGCGGAATGCTCATTTGGTGTACTAGAAATTGTCTCTTGACAAATATATCGCACTGCGATAATATAACAATATCGAAGTGCGATATATCGTAGTGAAATACAGGAGGCAGAACAAATGGACGCGCATATTAAAAAAGTGTATGTCCCTATGACAGAAACAGGGTTTTATATTCTGCTATGTCTTCAGGAACCTAACCACGGCTACGGAATTGTCCAGATGGTAAAAGAGATGACCCAGGGGGATATCGTGTTAGCCCCGGGCACCATGTATGGCAGCTTGTCCAAGATGGAGAAGGATGGGTTAATCCGTTTCCTTCGGGAAGAGGATAAGAGAAAAATATATGAGGTTACAGATCTGGGAAGAGAAGTGCTGGACTTGGAAATGAACCGCATAGAGCGCTTGTACAAAAATATGAAGGAGATGAGATCATGAGCAATAAGAAGACAGAGTTTAAGTATTTTACAATACCCCAGTACAGACAGGAGGAAAATTATTTAAGTTCCATGCACGAGAAGGGATGGAAACTGACGGGAATAACAATGCCCGGATTCTATCATTTTGAAAAATGTGAACCGGCCAAAGTGACCTACCGGTTAGATTATAATCAGGAAGCTGTCAGCAATAAAGCGGAATATGTGAAAATGTTTTCCGACTGTGGCTGGGATTACCTGTTTGATTTTGTAGGGTATAGTTATTTCTGCAAGAAGGATAGTCTGTCCGGGGAGCGTGAAGAAATATTCTGCGATGATGCATCCCGGCTGGACATGATGAAGTGTGTCTTTAAGGGAAGGGTATGGCCTCTGATTATTCTATTTTTCGGAGTGATACTCCCGCAGTTATGTATGAATGTTGTTGGATATGGCAGAGGTGGAATCGTTCAGGATGTGCTTTCGGTTGTCTTTTTGGTGATAGCCGGGTTGTATCTGGTTTTATTTGCGGTAATGTCATTCCAATTTTATCAGTATGAGAAATTTGTATCGCCGGAGAATTCGGGAACGTTGTATAAATACGCGGGAATTTTTACGATTTTACTTGCAATAGCTGTTGGTATCGGATTCTTTTTCCATTTCTTCAATTCATGAGATAAATGTATCTTAAACCGCAATATATGCAGGATAGACCGAAGATCCTTGTTATATTTTTCTACCGATGGTAGCATACATGAAAAATAGGTATGGAGGCATGGATAGAAATGAATGGAAAGCAGGGTCTGAAAAAAGCGCTGGTACTTTATTGTCTAATTTATACGGTTGCCACAATTGCAAACAGTGTGCTGTATCTGGCAAATGGTGTTTATGAGGATCCCAATGGGAACTGGCATGAGCTGACACGGGCAGTGATGGTGTTGATCGGAACCATCGCATATGCAATGGCATGTTACCTGCCGGTAAAAAACAGTGGGTTAAAAGCGGTGGAGATTTATATATCCACCATGGCACTGGTATTTCTTCTTGTGTTTTTAAGCGGGCTCGTGGAAACTTTGTCGAAGCATGGGGAAATTGTGATTATGAACCGGGCATATAAAAAAGACTTTTTTTCGGAACTCAAAACAAGATATATGCAAAAGGCCGAGGGGAAAAAATGAACTGGAGAAAGTGGAAACAATATGCGCAGACAGTCTGTGTGGTGTATACCTGTATGGTAATTTGGAAGGTAATTCTGGAAGCACTAAAAGGTATAACAGATGCGCAGTATGGGAAAAATCTTATGCTTATGTTCCTGATTACCTGTCTTGCCACAGCAATATTGCATCTTTATGAAAAGCTGCAGAAATATCCGTTGATTCCGGTGATCATCGGGCAGTATGTGCTGGTGATAGGAATTGTTCTGGGGGGAGTATTTTTCGCAGAGAAGATTGGAATTACAGAGATTGCGGCTGTCGGTTACTGGGATTTGTTTATATCTGTTACTGTTCCCTTTATTGTGGGTGCCATTATTTATTATGTCGTCTTTTTTGTTGATATCAAAAGAGCAAACAGGATGCTTATGAAGATGGAGGAAGAAGCAGAGCATATGGAGTGAGAATTATTTATATTCCATTGGTGGCGGAGTTCATATGGGAGAAACTGCTGAGGATGCGGTATTGAGGGAGGTTTTTGAAGAAACCGGCGTGAGGTATGAAATAGATCATCTGGCTGTTATTCATGAAAACTTTTTTAATGAGAACGAAGGGACATTAAAAGGCTTAAATTGTCATGAAATTAGTTTTTATTTTTTGATGAAACCAAGAGGTACGAAAGAACTTCATAGCAATAGTACTACTCATGGGGTTAAGGAAGAAATGCACTGGATACCGATAGAGGATCTGGATCAATATAAAGCATTTCCAAGTTTTATGAAGGACTATCTTAGCAGGGAGCATTCAGGAATTGAACATATTATTACGGATGAGAGAGTATAGCAGCTTGGTTAAAAATACAGGAAATTGACGAATCAGCTTGCATCAATCGGTTAATGGCACTTGAGTGTACCAATGAGGGAATAAAGAAAACGATGTTGTTAGGTGAAGTGAAAGTTGTGATTTTTATATTGCAGACCGGTTAGGAATGCCAAGGGAAATGTTAAAGGTGGCGATTCGTGCTGCATATGGAGAAGAAGCGTCACGATATGCAAAGAAAATATACAGATGTTGTGATAGAGTCAGAGGAATAGAAATTGGAGCCATCAGAGGGAAGCTTTTTGCGACAGCAGTATGAGGATATTATACCGGGATATTAAGGATAGGACATTTCCCTTGTGTCAAAACTTACAATTACATGAAAGGTGGCGTCCATCTCATCGTAGTATGCCTGCATATATCCGTGATATTTGGTGGCAATCCGTTTTACACTGCGTAGTCCGTAACCGTGGTATTGCGGATTGGATTTGCTTGTCAGAAGTTGTCCGGCGTTCCCCGATTTGGGAGCGTTTGGGCAGCTGTTTTTTACTATAAGCGTTGTAACGGGCGGATTTGGGCGTTTTGCCATGCTGACTTCGATAAAACTGTCTGCGGTATCGCCGATGGCCTCTATGGCATTGTCTAACAGATTGCAGAATAGCGCAGTGATTTCCTCATCAGTCAAAAAGTCTGCACAACCGCTGCGGATATCGGTATGAAAGCCAATATTCTTTTCCTGACATTGTATCTGATAACGACAGAGAATGGCATTCAGTAATTCGTGGTCGCAAACCCGGACAGATGGACGCAGACTATCGGATTGCAGGAGCTCATTCAGATACTGTTCGACCTCTTTTTGCCTGCCGTCCTGGTTCAATTGTGCAAGGGACTGCAAATGATTTTTGATGTCATGAATCATGATTTTTTGCTGTTCGTCCTGCGCAGCCAGCATATGATAGTATTTTCCCGCATCCTTTTCTTTTTGCAGCTGCAGCTGTAAGTCCGTAAACTCGCCTCTTTTTTTCTGGTTGTAGCCATACAGACTGTATACGAGAATCAGTATGATGAACATGAGAGTGGAGCCGACTGCAATGGTGTGCTCCAAGGTGGTGGAGTATGGAAGATTCCAGACTAACTCACATAAGATATTTATGGAAGCAAATGAGCAGATGCTGATTATAATGAGCAGAACTGTTCCCAGATTGAGAGAAGTGTGCTGACTTTTGTTTTTTTTCTGTATCGCAGCCAAAAATTGTGTGATAAAAAGGTAGAGTAGTTTGCTGAAAAATACCCCAATAATCAAAACGAAAGTTTGGCTCCAGTTTACCCATTCATTCCAGATGGTGGATATATATTTGAATAAGAAATCGGTAACAATAACTTCACTAAGCGACATGGTCGATGACAGAATCAGAGTATGAAACAGGGCTTGAGAAATACGTGCAGAAAATAATCGTAAAATTAGCAGAAATACGATGACAGTAAAAATTGTGATATTGACATCAGGGTTGTGAAAAAACGATAATAGAAACATCACAAGATAGCCGAGGGCAATGCAAAGGATTGTGCTGGTCCGGGAATGTTTCATGATAAATAATTTGGAAGTATACAGATAAAAGATATATGCTTCCGTAATAAAAGTGAATAGATATATAATAGCATCCATAGTATTACCTCGTGTTTTCCAGATAGAGCATATAAGCCTTTTTAAAAGCGGTGTACTTTCTTCTTGTCAAATAAGCCTGTTGATTGTCGGTTAGCTGTATGTAATCCTTATTGAATTGCAGTACATGCATGAAATTAATGATGTAGCTGCGGTGACATTGAAAAAAGCATGGCTGTGTTAGGGTGTCCAGCCAGTACTGCATTGGGTGAACGGATATATAGTCTCCTCTGGTGGAATGAACGGTGAGAGTGCGATTCTGTGTTTCGATACTGATGATATCTGCTGTTGAAAGTGTCACGGTTTCCTCTTTGGTTTCGACAAGGAGCTTGGAAGTACGAAACGCATATTCATGTAATGCGTCTGCCAGATTACGGTACAGGCGAGTTTTGTCCAGCGGTTTGTTCAGGTAGCGGAACACATGGAAACGCATCGCATCATCCAGATATTCTGCAAATGAGGTGACCACGAAAATGATTGTGTCGGGATTCTTTTCTGTCAGACGGTTGCCTACGTAGATTCCGCTTCGCCCTGGCATTTTCACATCCAGAAATACAAGATCCTTATCCCCGGAGTCTGAGAGTACAGCTTCCCCATTGTCATAAGTGCAGATATCCGGCAAGGCAAGTTTATGCTTTTGAAAATATTCGGTTATGGACTGTTTCAGCCGGGCTGAAAAGAGAGAATCATCATCACATATAAGGATTCGCATGGTTTCTCCATTCGTGTATTATTTGCATTTATTATATGTGATGATAAATTGAAATTCAAGATTGATGTGGATTGGTGTTATGCCGGGATATCAGAAATTCAACCATATATTGGATAAATGCAAGGTCTTCGTCATTGCATAAACGAAGCATATCCTGAATATTACGTGGAACATCATTGGGATGCAGCTGTCCTGACAAAAGATAATCAGGAGTGACATTCAACTCAACGCAAATCTGACAGAATAGTTCAATACTCGCGTGACTTTTTCCGTTTTCGATTGTCGAAAGGTGATTATTAGATATTTGAAGCGTTTCTGCAAATTGATTCTGGGTAATGTTTAATTCTTTTCTGCGTTGCTTAATTCGGTTTCCCATCAAAGAAAAATCTAACATCGGATGCTCCTCCTTTATATGTATCTTACCAAATCAAGAATAATGCAAGAAGAATGTAATATAGAATAATTCTGCCCTATATTATATTTTGTAAATTAATTGTTCTGTAATAGTTTATATTTTAAAGTCAACATTGTATAAATAGACCAAATTGTGCATGAATCGGTTCGTTTTTGCATATGCTGTCGAAAGATAATCTCATTTTTAGTAAAATTAGGATATAGCAATCAATGGCAATAAACATGATTGGGAGGTGAGAGTAATGAAGGAGAAATTAGGGAGCGTTATCGCTTCGGTTTCTGCCAGAGCATTGAAACAAGTGATAAAGGCAGATGCAAATTCAGCATCGAGTCATTTGTTTTATCAGCCGAAGGTACCGGAGCAATTAGCACAGTACAGGAGAAAGTAGAAATGATAGTGAGAGTGATAACCCGCTGGCTGGTTCGCCAGAACGCCATAAAGGAAGAAGAGGAGGAATTATATGAGTATGCCATTCAGAGCCTTTACTATTCCGTTGCACCAATGATACTGTCATTGACTATTGGTGCAATAATTGGACGTGTACAATATGGCATTGTACTTAGTATTCCGTTATGCCTGATTCGCAGATATAGCGGAGGATACCATGCTCCATATGGCTGGCTGTGTATTATCATGTCGGTGGGGTTATTACTCCTCTGCTTTCTTGTTCAGCCATATATACAATGTAATGTATGGCTTTTTGTTTTAACGGTATTGGCTGTTCTTAGTCTGTGCATTATGAGCCCGATTGATTCCAAGAATCGATCGCTTGATCAGATTGAGAAAAAACGATATAAAATGGCTGCTATCATGACCGCATTACTATGTGAAACTGTGTATTTTATCATTTGGAGGTTGGGATATGAGAAGATTGCTTCGAGCGTTGCAATAGGAATTATTCTTGCGGCATTTCTCCAACTCCCATGTATTCCGAGATTCTTTAAAGAAAAATGACCACTCAGTAGTAAAAATGGTTGTTTCGCGCGTAGATGCTTGAAAAAAAGTTGGATGGAAGATATATTGATGGCAGTCATTGATTTGCTAAGATTATTAAATTTTCACAATCCAAAGGAGGAAAAGAAAATGGGCAAAAGATTTTTAAGATTATTAACAGCAGCACTTATAGTATTTGTCAGCGTTATGGGTGTGGACTCAAAGGCAGAGGCAGCATCTGTTTCGGGATCAAAATACATAAATGCGACGTATGGAACGCTCAGGGGCGAAACCGATGGATGCATGGGATATCAGGAGAAATTATATTGCACGCAGGCTACAACCACGAGCGCAGTACCTCGGATCAGAGCGACTTTGACCGTTTGCTATTATACTACGGGAGAAGTAATTGGTGATGGCGAGACTACCGGATGGATTTCAAATGCAAGTAGTGCGCTTACAGCGAATTATGAGATGCATCATTTTAAAAATAAGTTGAATAACAATACTTATGATGGATTTGTAAGTACAAAATGCACAGCTTATGGCGCGGCTGATGCCATTACAGAAAATGCATATGTTGTTTATACTCAGGTAACATATTAGAGTTTTTGGTATTCCCCCTGCTGTGTAGCAGGGGGAATACACATTCCGAATCAGTAAACGGGAGGAACTATGAAAAAAAACATCTTGGCAGATGCCATATTGATACTGATACTGATTTGCTCCGGGTGTGCATTCGGTTCTGCTGGAGGGGCATCAGTTGATACAGAGGCCGTACGACATACGGAAAAGGAAGACAGTATCTCTAATGAGAAACAGGATTTAACGCTTGGAGATCAACATGTATGTTCCGTCACGGAACTTGGCGGCGGCATTGTTGCATTTATCACAGAGAATCAGGAACGCGATATTTTTTGTGAAATTGTCAATACAAGTGAGAATCAGGTTCTGGCGAAAATAACGGATGCATCTTTTGACCGCAATATGACGGTCAGAAAGCATAATCAGAATCTGGTGCTTTATACATCGTCCAATCAGGTGTTTGTAGTGGATGATACATATGCAATTACGGATACGATTGATATGACGGAATATGCAACAGGAAATGGGTTTTCGTATCAATATATCATAGATCCGATCAGAAAAAAAAAAATTGTGATCATGCCGGGGGAAATGGACGATACGCTTGGGAAAATTGTTGAAATGAATTATGACGGTTCGGATGAGGAACTGCTGATGCAGATCTTGAGCCCGGAAAAGGGAAATCAGATTAATGAGGTTTATGGTATGGAACTTTCGGAGGATGGAAGCTGTATTTTCCTTTCGGGAGCATATTTTGAATCGGCGGAAGCAGGGGAGGATGGGGAAATCTGCATCGGTGTGCTTGACCGGGAGAGTCTGGAAACATGGATATATCCGACCGGGCTTACCTTTTATCAGGAGTTTGAAAATGCCTGTCTTTACTATGAAGGATTTGTGGAATATGGAACGGAAGCGGGCGGAACAGCTGCGGTTCTGTATACGGATGGAAAAGAAGAGACGATAACATTTGATGAGAAATGGCAAAGCCAGTGTCTGTTTATCTCCGATAAGGGGAATTATCTGGGAGCATATGCAGATCCGGAAACCGGAGCAAAAGAAAATATGGTCAGTTTGTATGACCGGGCAACAGAAGAACCGGTTGCTGATATCGTATTTGACCATGTTTTGTATGAGATGATCATCTGTGAAGACAGTCATACGGTGTATGGATTTTATTATGATAATGGCGAAACAGAAATAGAAGCAGAAACGTTTTAGGCGGGTGTGACATATGAAAAAGAAAATAGCAATTATAATAATGATGACATGTTGTATTGCAATGACAGGATGTACGGCTTCGGACAAAGCAGAAATGATAACCAGCGAAAGTGCGGCCAGGGAGGAAAACCCGTTTTCTTCTCAGATTGATCAGGCAACCACTGAAGCAGCCTATAGCTGGGGAATTGCAAATTATGATAAGGAAAAAAGAACAATTACCTATGATGGGAACGGGCTGGAATTAGAAATTGAGATTGATAATATGCAGGCAGCCTGCGAAATAGGATTTATGGTTTTTATTGACGGTATTGCACAACCATACAGGCTGGAAGAAGATACTGCAGAAGCGTATATTCATCCGATTGAGTTAGAGGAAAGTACAAAGAAAACGGTTCTGCTTACGTTGGAACCGGAATTTGCCATAGCAGGAAACGAGCACGAAATGTACATTGCAAGTATGTATGGTCCTTCCTATCGTGTAACGGAAGAAAATGCAGGGTATGGAAATTATGAGAGTATTCTTCCCTGCCTTCCATGGAAAATTAAGTATGCAGCCCGAGATCATGCAGATTGCACAGACGATCAGGTGCAATATACCGATTTGCCGGATGAAGTACGAAAACAGTACATTATAGAGAGCAGTGATGGGACAACGACAAATAAATTAGATACACAGCTCGTCACGAAATATGTGCAAAACGGTACAATTGTTGAAAATGCTAAAATAGATGTCTCGGATGATCTGACGCTTCAGCTCTACGGAGGGGAGAATCAAAAGTACCGGATTTGTGCCATGGTGGATCACTGCCCGGTCAGCGTTTTTGGCGGTAAAGCGTACTGCGATGTTGTCGTTGAGAGCGGGAGGATGGCGGAAGTGACTGTGGGATTTCAGGAGCTTTCAGAGATACAAAATTATAGTCCTCTGTATTTTGTCCTATGTCCGATCGATGAAACAGGATACAGGGATAATCTGCTGATTGATAAGACAAGCTCGGCGTATTTTGTGAGGGAATAAGCATGTTGGAACTTCGGGAAGTTACAAAATTTTATGGATCAAAACATGTGTTGGATCATATTTCCATGAAGCTTTCGGATGGGATATATGGATTACTGGGGATTAACGGAGCGGGGAAAACAACGCTGATGCATATTATAACCGGAATCCTGCTGCCTGATTCGGGGGATATCCTGTATGACGGGGTGAGTATTTATGACAAGCGGAGTGATTACCGCAGCCTGTTAGGGTTTATGCCGCAGTATGCCTCTTATTACCCGGATTTTACGGCGAGAGAATTTTTAAACTACATGTGCATCATGAAGGAATTGCCGAAAGCGGAGCATAAGCATACGATTGAAAATTTATTGGACCGAGTGAATCTTACGGATGACGCCGATTATAAGATCAGAACCTTTTCCGGCGGCATGAGGCAGCGTCTGGGCATTGCACAGGCACTCTTAAATAACCCGGAATTGCTTATTCTGGATGAACCAACAGCAGGACTTGATCCGGATGAGAGAATCCGGTTCCGCAATCTGATTTCGGAACTTGGTCAGAATTGTACTGTGCTTTTGTCCACGCACATTGTTCAGGATTTGGAAAAGATTGCGGGAGAAGTGCTGATTCTTAGTGACGGAGGAATTGTCGTTCAAGGAAATCCCAAAGAACTTATGCAGCGGACAGCCGACAGCCTGGAGCAAACCAGTGCAGATCTGGAAGATGTTTTTTTATATTATACGAGGCGGGGAAACGAGTGTCACATTTAGTTAGATTTGAATTAAAAAGAATGATATGCAACCGGTTTGTATGGCTTCTTATCATTTTATTTATGATGGCAGATATCTATAAAATTTATGCAATTGAAAACGGTTTAAATAATCCGACTCCCGGCGGTGAGAAAATTTATGAAGAGATCAAGGGAAACGTGACGAATGAAAAAGCGCAGTTTTTGATCAGCCGCTATGAGGAACTTACACAGATTGTGAGTGCGGGGAACTATAGTACAAGTGGAAATCAGGAGGGCACCTATACCGGATACATATACGGAGACTATAGCGAGTTTGGAACGTATTATGAGAGGTATAAATATATTTATGATTATACGGAACGGATGGACGGAGTTGTCACTACGGCGCGCGGGAATATAGAGAATCTCGAAAATAGCAGCAAATTTCAAATTCGGAAAAACAAAAAAATCGTAAGCGATTATTCCAATCGAAAAATACAACAATTTTATAATATGGAGCATATGCAGTTATACTTGGAGTATGATTTCTCTACGATATTTATTTTTCTTCTCGTCATTGCGGCAGCCTCCGGGATTTTGTATTATGACCGGAAGGGAAAAGTGTTATATCTGGTAAAAACGAGTTCGATGGGGTTGCGCAGGAGTATGATTTCAAAAATGCTCGCGATCGGGATTTATGCATGTATGGTGACCGTTTTTGTGGCAATCGTTGATTTTGCCGTTTTTTCTTTTTTCTTCCAATTGGAGGGATGGAACCAGCCGTTATATGCGATATCCGATTACGCAGATACTGCAGTGAATATGACGGTTTTGGAGTGCGTTTTTTTCCAGATGCTGATGAGAATGATTGGAGCGTTTTTCTGGGGGCTGACGGTATTTGTTATCTCAAAAAAAAGTAAGAAAAATTCATGGACTATCGTATCGGTTATCGGTCTCTTCGCAGGCTCTGTATGGCTGTGCCTCAATGAGAAACTTTTTTTAAATCCGGTTGGGCTGTTTGCTCCTATACAGCTTATCAAAGACTTTGATGTGGTAAATGTGGCAGGGTTTCCGGTTTATTATTTTCAGGAAGTAATTGTTGTTGTGATTTTTATGATTATCCTGTTGTTTTTCCTGGGTTGTTATAAGGCGCCTGACGTCGATTAGGGAGGGAATACATATTTTTGCACAAGAGTTAAAAAAAATATTTTTAAAAGGAAATATTCTGGGGATTTTTGCGATTGCAATGCTCGTGTATGGCATCTATGCTTTTTGCAGTGAACCGGCGTATTATGTGAATACGGATATCGAAGCGTGTAAGGAGCAGTATATGGATATGCTCCGCAATCTGGAGGGGAAAGATAATTCTGAAAAACGGCAGTATGTGAAGGCCTTGGAAGAGAAGATCGAAGAGGCGGATGCTGAATTGGCAAAAGCAGTTCAGGATTATATAGATGGGACGATCACGGAAGAAGAGTATACAAAGGAAACGTTAAGG
This sequence comes from uncultured Lachnospiraceae bacterium, assembly GCA_900316805.1. Classification (GTDB taxonomy): domain Bacteria; phylum Bacillota; class Clostridia; order Lachnospirales; family Lachnospiraceae; genus Roseburia. The sequence continues at coordinate 25,458 of ONEJ01000062.1, read as the reverse complement.
CTGTCCGCAGAATTGAAAGATCAGGATGTGACAAGTATGATTGCATCTCAGGCGCAGTATGTATCGGAGGACACCGACAATCGGTATTACATGTATCAGAATGGGTGGATTCAATTGTTTGCGGGGACGGAAGTGAATTATTTTGTGTTTTTTATGCTTCTTCTGGAGGTTACTTCCGTGTTTTGCAATGAATATGAGATGGGCATGCTGGAGGTCAATCTTGTCACTTCCGGGGGACACAGATTGCAGTATATCGCAAAAGTTGCGGCAGGAATGTGCGCCGCTGTTGTGATCAGTCTGCTGTTTAATATCGAAAATGTTCTGATTACTGCATGGAGGTTCGGCCTATCCGGATTTTCCTATCCCATTCAGAGCATTCATATTTTCAGCAATTGTCCATGGAATAAAAGCATTGGTGAAGTTTTTGCACTCTATATCATGCTGGGGGTGGTTGCCGCGGTGTTTTGTACAACACTGATTTTTCTTTTTTCGGTGCTGTTCAAAAAGACCATTCCGACCGTTCTTATGGTGTGCAGTATTGTTTTTATCCCGCTGTTTTTATTGGATGAGAAAAAATTATATTGCGTGCCGCTGCCGGTGAGCCTGCTCCGGCGTCTGGGGTATGTGACAGGCGTTTATGATGTCGAGACCGGAAAGCATGAGTTTGACTCATGGAACAAGCTGGTTGCAGTTTTAATAGGGACGACAGTGGTCTGTCTGATTGTTTTGTTTTTGGCGAAAAAAATGTACAGGCTAAAAAAGGCGGTTCCATTTCTGCTTCTGAGTCTGCTTCTGCTGGCGGGATGTGGCTCGCAGAGGGAGGAAACAGGAGCATTTTTCAACGACAACGGCTGGGGAAAAGCATTCTGGTCAGAATACGGGATCATAGATGCAACGGGAAATGATATGACTATTACAGATTCCTCAGGTACAAAAGATTTGATTACCGATCCATTTTTGCATGAAGAACAGGAGAATCTTGAAATTGTCGGCGTATGGGGCGATTGTGCATATCTCGTTCAAAGAGAGGAAGAATCCGGGGATTACGACATAATAGAAATCAATCTGTCTAATCAGGAGCAAAAACGGATTTATGAACATCACGCTTATCTTCTGGATGGGACGGATTATTTAGATATGCAGGCGAGACGGCTGCAATCGTATCATGCATCGAAACAGGAGCCGGTTTATTCGTGTTTTGCCATTGGGAACAGGCTTTATTTATTGACGGATGGCTCTATCTATGAGGTTGATCTTCTTACGAAAAGAAGGAGCCTGATTGCAGACCATCTGGGAATTACCCGGATGTCGTGCGGAAACGGCACGATTTATTATATCAATGAGGAGAAGAAACTTGCAGGCTATGATATTGCCGATAAAGAGGAAAAAATCATTGATGATGCGCTCGTTTCCCGCATGCAGGCACTAGACGACCGGATGTTGATTCAGCATATGACGGGCGAAATTGTCTCTGTGGATTACGAAACGAATCAATTTACGACAATATGCGATGGTGTCGGAGATATGCTGCATGCGGATCAAAACACGGTTTATTGCAGTGATGATCCGACAACCGTGTATGTGATTGATATCAGTACGGGGGAGAAACGCAGAACGATCTCTACGGAGCGTGAAATGTGTGAGATAAAGTCGTCTGCGGATGGAGAGACGATCTATATTGTTACCGTGCGTGATAATGAATTTTATATGGAGACATATTAAGAGATTACCCAAAAGAGAGATAATATCTTGCATAGGACAGATAAAATATAGTGACATCTGTAGCATTTCTGCCCAAGGATAGAGAATCATGATATTTTGGGCAGAGAAAATGTGAAAAACTGGACGATTTGTCTGCCCAACGATAATGAATGCAGGTGATTTGGGCAGATATTCTTTTCAAATACTCGAAGCATCTTCTTGTCCTTCGGGCAAGAAGGAAACGCCTCTCGCTCAAAGAGCTTGGTCAATTTGGGTTTTCCTAAAAATAGACACTTTCTATTGAGGGGGTACGGACCAAACCCCAGAACTTGAGATACAGTCCGTGCAAAATCGAGGAGCAGAACGGACTGAATCGACAAATGCGGAAAATAGTCCGTATAAAATCGAGGGTCAAAACAGACTGAAAAGCTGAATGTGGGAAACGGTCCGTACAGGAGGCGGAAAAAGCACGGACTAAATTACCGGAAGTAGAAAACAGTCCGTACAAAGGGCAAGAAACGTGCGGGCAAAGTTTCAGTATTGGTCATTTGGTCCGTATTATCATCAGCAAGAACTTGATAACTTCGTGATTGGTGAGTATAACGAAGTCTTAAATGGAGAAAAAAGAAAAGGGACTGCCGCATAACGAATATCAATTCGTCATGCGGCAGCCCCTGTGATTTTGTCATTGTATAAGTGTACTGCACCTTCACGGTTGCGTTACAAGTAGAATTATAAATCAGTAGCACTTACCCATTTAGTTTAGAATCTCTGCCATATCCTACTCCGGCGTTGTAGTGGGATGAATCTGAAAATTCTTCACCAGAAAATCCACGATATTCGGAGACAAAAATGCCGGCAGGGTAGGCCCCAGATAAATATTTTTCATTCCCAGGTGCAGCAGTGTCAGCAGAATGCACACCGCCTTCTGTTCGTACCATGATAAAACTAAAGTCAAGGGCAGATCGTTCACCTCGCAATCAAAGGCATCGGCTAATGCAAGTGCCACCTTGACTGCACTGTAGGCATCATTACACTGTCCCATATCCATGATCCTTGGCAGGCCGCCGATGGTTCCAAGGTCTAAGTCATTGAAGCGATACTTACCGCAGGCTAAGGTGAGGACAGAGGTATCTTTCGGAGTCTGTTTTACAAATTCCGTGTAATAGTTTCTTCCCATCCGGGCACCGTCGCAGCCACCTACGAGAAAAATGTGTTTCAGATCCCCTTCTTTTATAGCGTTAATGACGGTATCCGCTACGGATAAAACTGTATGGTGGCCAAATCCGGTGGTAACAGATCTGCCGCCATTGATTCCCGTAAATTCCTGGTGGCTATCAAATCCACCCAGCGCTAAAGCCTTTTCAATCACAGGCGTAAAATCTTTTTCCTCTCCGATGTGCACCATGCCCGGGAAGGACACGACCTCCGTGGTAAATACCCGGTCAGCGTAGCTGTCCTTCGGCGGCATCAGGCAGTTGGTGGTAAAGAGAACCGGTGCCGGAAGATTTGCAAATTCCTTTTGCTGGTTCTGCCATGCGGTGCCGAAATTTCCCTTGAGATGGGCATATTTCTTAAGCTTCGGATAAGCATGGGCCGGAAGCATTTCTCCGTGGGTATATATGTTGATGCCTTTCCCTTCCGTCTGTTCAAGAAGCAGCTGAAGGTCCCGCAGATCGTGTCCGGAGATAACGATAAAGGGGCCTTTTTCTACAGTTAAAGTCACTTCCGCAGGGGCCGGATGTCCATAGGTTTCGGTGTTGGCCTTATCCAGAAGCTCCATGCAGATGAGGTTGATTTCTCCCACCTTCATAACGATAGGCAGAAGCTGTTCCATGTCAAGGTCTTCCCCGACCGCACGCAGCCCTTCGTAAAAGAACTGATTAACATTCGCGTTGGAATATCCCAGTGCCAGCGCATGGAATGCATAGGCGGCAATTCCTTTTAATCCGAACAGGATCAGGGATTTCAGGGAACGGATATCTTCGTGATCCGTCCAAAGTCTGGTCATATCATATTCATCCATATCGTTACAAGTGGCTGCACCGGCGCCGCATCCCGGGAGGAGGGCTGTGTGCTCACGCCGGACGGTATCTATCTGAGACCGTATGGTTTCCTCATTAAAATTCACATTGGTTAAAGTGGTAAACAGACCTTCGATCATCACTTTGTGGGTGGAATCGGAAGGGGTATGATCTGCAGCGGCTCTTGCAAGGCCGATCAGGGCTCCCACCAGCTGATCCTGCAGTTTCGCTACGTTGGCGGTTTTGCCACATACACCCATTTTTCCGGTACAACCGCTGCAACCGGCGGTCTGTTCACACTAAAAACAAAACATATTGTTGCTCATAGAATTTGCTCCTTTCCTGAACACTGATCCATGCATCATTGATGAAATGGAATAAAATTTCCACAAATATGCAATGCTGATCTTAGATCCGTTTACTGACGTTTGCTATACGCAGCGTTGCATGTGTATCTTATTACAAAGATAGAAAGCTGTATGTTGGAATTCCAACAAAGGAGAAAATTTTGCAAAAATATATGGATGTTTTATCGAATTGCCCGCTGTTTCAAGGAATAAATACAACAGAAATTAACACCATTATCGAATGTTTGAAGGGGAAAAGTATAACGGTGGCAAAAGGAAGCCCGGTATTTCTGGAGGGGGATCCCGCCTGGTTTGTGGGGGTTGTTCTTTCAGGAGCCCTGCAGGTAATACGGGAGGACTATTATGGGAACCGAAGCGTGCTTGCGGTCCTGCAGCCCGGGGAGATGTTTGCAGAAGCATTTTCCTGTGCAGGGCTTGAAAAACTGCCGGTAAGTGCCATAGCCCTTAAGGACAGCGAGGTGCTGCTTCTGGATTGCCGCCATGTGATGACGTCCTGCAATAAGGCCTGCCATTTTCACAGTGTGCTGATCAAAAATCTGCTGCAGGACATGGCACAGAAAAATCTGGTGCTGGCCAGAAAAATTCGCTATATGTCGGAGAAGACAACCAGAGAGAAACTGATGTCTTATCTGATGGATCAGGCGAAGCAGCAGAAACGTGCGGAGTTTACGATCCCTTATGATCGACAGTCGCTGGCGGATTATCTGGGGGTGGAGCGCAGCGCCATGTCCGCTGAGATTAGCAAGTTGAAGAAAGAGGGCGTAATCGATACCCGGGGGTCCTGGTTTGTGTTGAAGTGAAATCGAAATTAACATAACTCCACGCATTGCGAAAATGTTGACACCCTATAATATAGGGTATATGATAAAATGAAAGGAGATGATTTCTATGAGTTCGTTATTTGAAGATTTAAAACAGGGCTTAGAGGAAGCAATTAGTTATGAGAAAGGACAGGGCAAGGCTCGGGTAAAAACATATACAATTCTACCTGTCAAAGAATATTCTCATACCGAGATTCGGGAGATTCGGTTAAAAGCAGGAATGACACAGAAGGTCTTTGCGGCTTATATGGGTGTTTCACAGAAGACAGTTGAGGCATGGGAATGTGGAAGAACTCACCCAACGGGTCCGGTTTTTCGATTGCTTGATATTTTGTCAACCGAAGATTTAGATGAGACCGAATTTGTTGAGGCTAAATAAGCTATTCATCAGGCATTCTCGCTACAGTGGATTGTCATTTATCAGGGCGAATGTTACCATGAAGGCATCAACAATAGGAGGCGGTGCACATGGATAAAAAGAAAACAGGGGAACTGATCAGAGAAGCGAGAACAAAGAAAAATTACACACAGACAGAATTGGGGGATTTGATCGGCGTTACCAACAAGGCTGTGTCACGCTGGGAAAATGGGGAGAGCTTCCCGGATATCGGAATCTTAGAGAATTTGTCGAAAGTTCTTGAAATAAAAATACAGGATATCGTAGTAGGGGAAGTTCAGGCGGATGATGAAACTGCGTTGACGGAAGTTGTCAGATTGGCAAAGCTTCAAAAAATCTTATCGCATAAACGAGTCATTCAATTTGTAATTGGCTCGCTCATTTTGCTGTATAGTGCTGTCATTGGGTATTGCGGCCTGGGAAGCGGCAGCATGATAGGGGATGCTTCCGGCGCAGTCTATCTGATTTCACTGGGAGTCGTATTGTTGGTCATGGGGTATAAAAGTGTGTCTGAAAAAGAGAGCCTTTTGCCAACCAGTGATAAAGTTCGTAAAGTATTATTAATTGTGTCTTCGGTTTCCGGGATCTGGATCATATTGGTCACAGGAATTATCATTGTAATGGCAGGGAAAGGTATCACTCCATTTCATATGAAGGAGGCCCCTGTCGGTCCGTTTTTAGGATATCAGCTGACGATGGCATTTCTGGTAAATTTCGCTATAGCGGGGATAAGCTTTTATGGTATAATGACAGGGAGAAGTGGCATTGATTTAGGGGATTTTATTTCGGTTGCAATGCTTTACCTGACGGCATTGTATGGAGATATTCTGCATCGCCTGACAACCTTTGAATCTGCCTGTCAAATGTTCATTTTCGGAACAATGATGGTCATAGTGGAAGTGGGTATCTGCATTATTGCAGTTAGAGTGTTAAAAAGGAGAACTTATGGGATTCGTTGAATGGAACTGTCCAAGATGTGGAAAGAAGAATAGAGAAAAGTGTAACGCTTGGGTCTATGGTAGTCCCATTAGAAATTGCAAGGAGTGTAACGCGGAATATTTTGATCGTAGGTGGAGAGAGATTGCTCTTGAGGGAGTAGAACCGGCATCAAAAAATGCAAAATTATATCTTGGAGCAACAATCGCTTTTTTTGTGTTTACTTGTGTTTGTGCTTTATGGTTAATATACGATATTAAGACCCTGGGTGGTTATCCTGAGAGACTCTTAGGTTGTGTACTTATTGGAATGGTAGGTACTATTGGATGTTTTGTTGTTTTGTTAAGAATTGTAACAGGCTACGAAGACAGGCAAAACAGGAGATATTATGATGAATCGGTAAAACGTTTGCAAAACAAATCATATGTATATAAGTTGATTGCGTACGGATACGATGTTCCTGAGGAATTTCGATGAATTTAAGCAGTTCAAAACAAGAAAATAGGCATAAAGAGTGAAAAAATGCTCGATTTTGATGAAAAACTCACTGAATTTTATAAAAACAGTGAGTTTTTTTATTTTTGCGCAATTTATTTGTGTCGAAAATATGATAAAATGTAAATAAAAGAGCAGCACTTCGACGGAGTATGCGAAATGAGAGGAATAATGGAAATGAAAAAAAACGAAACCAAAGAAGAAAAAAGTATTCGTGATTGTATTCATGATTGCGGCATTACTACTGGTCGTTGGCGATTGGGCTTTGTCGGTCACAATCTATAATGACAATTTTAATCAGCGTTTTGAAAGTTATGAACCGCTCATGCTGTATGTGGATGATTTTGATGGACTACAGCGCACGAAATATGAGTTTTCATCTGATAAAGGACAGAGACTGACGGGGTATATGTACAGCGCAGGAGAAAACCAGCATGGAATCATAGTCATGGCACATGGCTTTGGGGGAGGCGGACATAATTCTTATATGGACTGTGCAAATTTTTTTGCGCAGCACGGATATTATGTTTTTGTATATGACGCTACAGGAAATGACGAAAGCGAAGGAGAAGGTGTTGGTGGATTTCCACAGGGCGTGATCGACCTTGACTATGCAATATCCTTCGTGGAGGAAAGCGGGAATTTCCCGGATCTGCCGATCGCTTTATTCGGACACAGCTGGGGTGGTTACAGCGTTTGCAGTGTACTTACCTATCATCCGGAAGTAAAGGCAGTAATCGAGTGTTCCGGTTTTAACAGTTCATCCGATCTGTTTGAGACAGAGGGGAAAAAGCAGGTAGGAAACGGGATTTATCTGATGATGCCCTTTGTGAAGCTGCATGAGCGCATCAACTATGGCAATTATGCCTCGAATACGGCAATGGACGGATTTGCGGCTACAGAGGCAGCGGTTATGGTGGTGCATAGCGCCGATGACAATGTTGTTCCAACGGAGTATGGTTATGACAGATATTATGAAGAATATAAGGGTAATCCCCGTTTTTCTTTTGTTCGTCTTGAGGACACGGGACACAACTATGTCTATGATGATACGACCTATAGCAACGAATTCTTTGCGGATCTTGACAAATGGATCGAAACGTTAGATTACGATTATAAGGCTGCGGAGAACAGGGAGCGTTTTTACGCAGATAAAGTGGAATATATACATAATCACCTTGACCGGGACAGATGGTGCAATATGCTCAACACGGATTTGTTTGAGGAATTTGTAGATTTTTATGACAGGCACATGGGATAATGGAATTTATTAAGAAATGGATGTTTACGAGGGAAGTAAGTATGAGTAAAATCATATCTGATAAAAGATTTGGTAGAATCATATTGGCAAAGGCAAAGGGAATATGGGGTAAATGACGAATGAAAAGGAAGATTCTACTTATTATGAAGAATATCTTAGTTTTATGTATGGTTATCGTATTAGCTCTGTTACTGATCATTATTGCAGTCCGGATGATAAATGCCGGAAAGACAAAAATTAAAACGCCACTTGGCATTCAGGAATCTACATATATAGACATTAACGGAATAAAACAATATGTTCAGATACGGGGAGAAAACACAGATAACCCGGTTATGATTTTTATTCATGGCGGTCCTGCCAGTCCTATGGGATATGTTTCATCGTATTATCAGAAAGAACTAGAATCGCAGCTTACCATTATCAACTATGACCAGCGCGGATGCGGAAGAACCTATTATAAGAATAATTGTAAAGCGGATGCAGATATTGATACTTTTGTCAGCGATTTGAATGCCCTTGTAGAGTATGCAAAGGAGCGCTTTGGTAAGGAAAAAGTTTTGATAGCCGGTCATTCATGGGGGACAGTGATCGGCAGTATTTATGTTCAAAAATATCCTGAAAATGTGGAGTGCTATATTGGTATCAGCCAGATTACCGATCTTTATGAAAACAAGTTAAATGCAGCGCGGCTGGCCCTTGAAAAGGATCAGGTGAAAGGCACAGAAGACGAAGAAAAGCTTAAGAAGCTTCTGGATCGTATGAGTAAGGTGAACAAATACGAGGATATGTCTTTTGAAGATCTTAACCAGCTGGTTTCAATTACTGCGAAATACATTGCCGGTGACGGTCAGATGTCAGGATTACAACAGATGTGGACAGGTATCACATCACCGGATATGAATATGGATGATATGAAGTGGTTCTTAGCACAAATGGACACATCAGGTTTTTTTGAAAGTAACAAAAATATCATGGCCTATGCCTTTTTCGGGTTTGATATCAGAGAGCTTCCGGCGGAGTATCAGGTGCCTGTGTATTATATTTCCGGGGAGGGGGATTATGCAGTGTGTCAGAAGGATGCAGAAGAATATTATGAAAGTATAGAAGCTCCCAGGAAGAACTTTTATAGCCTTGAAAATGTAGGGCACAGCATGTTTATGGACAACCCGAAGCTGTATTGTGATACAATCGATGATATATTAAGTGAAGTTCTGAGATAGAAAATGGTTATTCCATCTGAAGAAACGGATATGGATGATTAGATTTTGGAGGTACATACAATGGCAACCTATCACTCAGAAGAAGCAAAAGCAAGATCCCTTGCCCTATATGACAAACAGATAGCAAAATTGAACATGCCCTGTTCAGATATTTATGTGGAAACTTCCTTTGGAAAAACGCATCTGATCGAAACAGGAAACCGGAACGGAAAGCCCCTTCTGGTGTTTCATGGCGGAAACAGTACAACCGCATACAACCTTCTTATTTCCCGGTTTTTATTGGATGATTTTCATGTATATGCGGTTGATACCATTGGGCATCCGGGAAAAAGTGCTGAAGTGGATCTTTCTCCCAGGGACTATGACTATGGAAAATGGGCCAGTGAAGTGATCGCTGCACTTGGACACGGGAAAATGCTTTGTTATGGGGGCTCTTTTGGCGGAGGAATTCTGGCTAAGCTGATGTGTTATGCCCCAGACAAAGTCGAGCGGGCAGTTTTGCTTGTTCCCTCCGGAATCAACAATGCGCTTCCCATTTCCTCCGCTAAAATGATGATTCCTCTCATCCAGTACCGAGTTACAAAGCAGGAAAAATATTTGATCGATACAGCCTTATTTATGGCACTGCACAGAAATGTAATTGATGAGGACACGCTTGATATTTTAAGGGATAGTTTTGAAAATGTGAAAACAAAAGTAGGAATGCCTTCCAATGTTGACGCGGAACGGATGAGAAAGTACCAATCACCGGCACTTGTCATTGCCTGTGAAAAGGATTGTCTCTTTCCCGCAAATAAAGTATTGCCGCGCGCCAAGCAGATCATTTCAGACTGTCAGACAGTGGAATTGAAGGATTGTGGTCATATGCATATTCTGCCTGAAAAGGAAAAAGCCAGAATTATAACATTTCTAAAAGGTGGGAAGGAGCCGGGAAATGGGAATATTTAAACGATTTTCAAAGAACCATAAGGAATTGGATGCTCTCCTAAATGGGGTGGCCAACAATGCGGCAAATAATTACAAGGATGCGGCGCAGAAAGCCTTTAAGGATTTTCGCAATAAGTTTGAAGAACTAAAGGCAGCCGGTCAGTTGAATGAAAAGCAGATTTCGTATTATGAAGGCATGAAGGCAAAATATGAGCAGGAACTGAAAGGATTCCATCACTAGAAGAAGTTTGAAAAAGGTATCATTATCCCGGATCAAAGATCCGGAGTGTAAAAAATGTGGGGATGGAGAAAAATGAATTTCTTCCGCCTTGCACCTGTTTGTGTGTTAAAAGCCGGGCTTATTATAACTTTTAGAAGTGATTTCGAAAATATGTTTATGTATCAGCATTCAATGAATGCTTCGGATGAAATGCGGCAATTACATACACAGTTTTATGGATATATAGAGAATAATTCTATTTTGGACTGAGAAAAGGTGAAAAAAGGATGATATATCTAAGCAGTTTCAAATTAAGTGAAAGGGAAGTAAAAAATCCCAATATTTATCCATATAATGTTTTCCGCGGGAAATATATTGATCCCTTTGTATTTTCGCCAATTACAGTTTTGTATGGAAATAATGGATCTGGAAAGTCAACCCTCTTGAACATTATTGCGAATAAGCTGGGATTGCAGGGAAAAGAATATGCTACCAGCAACACCTTCGGAAATGTTGATTATTGTGGAGCTTTTTCTGAGGAATGTTCTTACAGTCTTGGAGAAGATGAAGCAGGAAGAACCCTTCGGAAGATTCCGGCAGACAGCAGGTATATAAAGAGTGAAGATATTCTTTATGACATTAAGAAAATTCAGCAGCGGCAGGTCTTGTCGGATGGAATGATCTACGATTATGTGCAAAACGGAATGACATATCAAGAGGCGAAAGAGTTCTTAAAATCAAAAGAAGGCAGTAAACAGCAGGGGTATATCGAGTTTGGCCAGGAGAAGTATTCAAATGGAGAGACATCTCTGCAGTATTTTAATGATTATCTGATTCCGGATGCCTTATATTTGCTGGATGAGCCGGAGGTATCCCTGTCTCCTGCGAATCAGGTTTCCTTGGCAGAGGAACTTAATAAAATGGCACGGCTTCTGGGCTGTCAGTTCATTATTGCGACACATTCTCCCTTTATGTTGGGGACTCTGAGTGCAAAAATATATAATTTGGACACAGTAGATTATGATGTCTGTAAGTGGAGTGAACTGGAAAATGTCAGATATTTCTATGATTTTTTCAAACAACATGAGGATGAGTTTATATAGTTTTCTAATGATTGAAAGGGAAAGGGGATAGGAGGCAATTGTCGATGAATCAGTACACGGAGCTGCTATCAAAAATAAATGACTGCAATAGAAAGCTGCTAGATGATGGCTCTATGTCAGAATATAATCTATTTCATGTATTGGAAATCAGTGCAAAAGAAGTTCTTATGTGTCGTTTTCTGGCGGATATATTAAATCCGGAAGGGCGGCATGGATATGGAATCTTGTTTTTGAAATCTTTTCTTCGGGATGTTTTAAAACGAAGTGACATAAATGATACTTTGCTTGCGAACACAGATGTCACGAAGGAATACGTGATCGATCATGACCGACGGATTGATATTGTGATTCAGAATGCCCGATTTCAAATCCCAATGGAGGTAAAAATATACGCAGATGAGCAGGAGGGGCAATGCTATGATTACTATGAGGCTGCGAAAAATGCCCCAATCGTTTATCTGACGAGATTTGGAAATCCACCCTCTCCTTATAGCAGGAAAAAGAAAGATGGCACAGATATTTTATCACTGGATCAGATTCAGTGCATTTCATGGAAAGATGATATTTACAGTTGGCTGATGAGGCTTCTTGTGCAACTGAGGGATCCGGTCAAATCGATGATTGTACAGTATATGGATGCAATTCGTGCTGTTACGGATGAAGGGGAGAAGCTGCTGATGGAAAGATGTTTGGAAATATTGTATGAATCGCCGGATTATTTTGGTGCCGGAATTCAGATTGAAAAGTCTATGAAAACAGCTAAGCTTCGCCTTATGAGGCTTGTGTTCGATGATTTTAAGGAAGAAATAGAAAAAATTGCACCAAAATATGGGTTGGAGCTTGAAAGAGATGCAGTTTATTATTCTTATGAAGAAAAACAGCATGACAAATTTTATGACTGTTACAGTACATATCCTGGTCTTAATTATGTGGTAAAAAATGCAAGATTTACTCAAAGCAGCCTGCAGATGTGGTTTCGGATTGAAGTAGAACATAACCTTTTTGCTGGAATTGTGCTATTTGATACTGAGGCTGTTTCTCAGGATGGTAATAGGAAAGGGTATCAGGTAAATGAAATAACGGAGGAGCTTATAGAGGAAGCTGCCCAATATCTTGACAGAGATGTTATGACTCCGGCAGATTGGTGGTTCACATGGTGTTATCCAAACGGAAAACGCCAGGATGCTTATTATGATGATGTGCCGGATTTCAAGCATATGAATCAATGCGCTGTAGATCTTGTTGATAGGCAGAAGCGAAAGGAATTTGTGGGAAATGCTGTAAAAGTATTTGAGGAGCATATTCTGAAGTTTTTGCGGTAGCAGATTACGCACGGATTGATGTTTCAGTACAGGGGGAAAGAAATGGGGAAAAAATTGCCCAAAACTGCAAACGTCAGACTTTCATACGGTATTTTCGGTACCGAAAATACCTACCCGTGAACAGTAACCCGTTTTACTATTTCTTTCGAAACTTTAAGATTTCCGAAAGAGTTTGGAAAGGATCATATGTTATACTACCCGATAGAAAACCAGATCATGTAGGAGGAGTGTTTATGAAAAAGTGTATTTTAGTATTTTTATCACTATCTATGCTAATGGTTACGAATGCCTGCAGTAAATCGGATGGTGAAATAAAACAAACGGAATCCATGATTTCATCTGAGCTTGAGCTGGAGGATACCCAATCAAGTGATATAAAAACAACTGTCAGTGGATCTTTTACGGTTGGTGTCCGGGATGTGATTCCGGATTACTGTTATGACGATACAACACCTAGCGTTGCGGTTGTTACAGAATTTCAAAGTTACCCATTTACCGTATATGTAGGAGAAGAGATTGGAAAACAGCTGGAGCCAGGCGAAGTATATGTATTTACAATCAAACCTGTGGTTGTGGATGAGCCAAAAGAATATCTTCAGGGTTTGAATTTGTCATCTCTGGTATGGGAACTGCCTGACTTTGAAATAATAGATTTTAGACTGGCAGAGGATGATGAGCTTGGTCTGGGCAGCTTGTGTTTGACCATAGAATAAGCGGAATGGAGATTACTATGAAGAAAACATATTTCTTTTCGATTAGTACCATCGTGTTTACGATATTGGCAATAATAGGTATTTGTCTGGCAGCCAAATATTATGGGGAATATCGAGGGTTTTCACATCCGAAGCAGCTAAATGAGGAGAGTCTGGCCCAATTAAATGTAGATGATTATGTGCAGTGCCAGGTTGATCGTTACGTTGCCGTTCCCATCGGCAGTTATCGTGATGATCAGGTGACTGGACAAAGTGAGGTTTTTATTGCCGGCCCCAAGGACTATATAACTTATACCATGGTTGTAGATGATGAGAGCTACGTGCGAATCATTGTTTATGAAGAGGACATCGTAAAGAAATTAGAAAATTTTCAGATGGGCAAAGGCAGGACGGTTTCCTTTGTGGGGAAAGTGGTAGAGGGCACTGATTTATATACTTCATGGTATGAAGGTGCGAAGGACTTTGATATCAATCGTCTTCGGTCAGACATTGCTATTCAACAGGTTTCCGGTGTTAAGTTGAAAAATTTACTGCTGACAGGTATCTTTTTAATGATTTTCTCGCTATATGGCGTTAAAAAGTCTGTAAGCGCGATATGGACTGAGAAAAAATAGATTTAAGTATGGAGATGCAGCAGTTGATCAGTACAGGGTTGGATACGAGATCATGATAAAGGCAACGTATTGTAACGATTCCATATACAACTGAGCCAAAAGAAACGAGAACCCCCACAATAAAAAGCGGATGAGAACGTGAAAACAATTGTGGGGAATGAACGGGAAGATGTAAGATTCTAACTGGTTCACGGCATGGAGTTTTCTGTTGTAAAGTCAGTTGTATCTTAGTATAATCAAATTAGGTAAAGACTTTTGGGGTACAGAAACATACAGGTGGGTGAATACAGTGGCTTACGAAAAATTATTGAACGAAATCTATGCGGCGGTATCGTTAAAATATCTGTGGAAGGAGTACCGGCCCTGTTTTATCAAGAGTGAATCACCGGACTGGATCAATGAGACCATGGATTTCGGTCTGGAGGTGAGCCAGGCGCTTCTGCCGGATGATGGCCAGGAGGAGAGCTTCATTGAGCAGTATCTGGGCTGCCGGAAGGAGGAGCTGCCGCCTCACGCCTTTGAGAAATATGGAGATCGACTGAATTTCTATAACGGGAGATTCTGGGCGATTTTACCGGATTCTTCGGTGCAGCAGGATTATCTTTCCAAAGCAAAATACCGGTTTGACAGAAAATTGGAAAAACTGAATACCAATTACGCACAAAAGCACTATAACGGACTTTATCTGTTTCTTCATCCCACGGGAGAGAATGATATTGATGCGGGGGCACTGTTTGAATATATGCGTTTTACGCAGGAACATAAGGAAAAGCGTTTTGACTGGGTGTTTTTGAACTGTGTGAAGACCATTTATGTCTGCAATTACGGGAATAATACTATTGAACCCATTGTGCTGCCCCGGAATTCAGAGAATTTTCTGAATACCGAGGCAGAGTATCTGCGGTACTGCAGGGACTGGGAAGACGGGGCAGCCTTAGATGCTCCGGAATAGATACATCATTTCTATAAAAGTGAGAACATCACCATAAAATGACAGAAGCTTCCACCCATCACAAAGAGATGAAAAACCTCATGGGAGCCAAAGTTTTTATGCTTATGATTAAAGATTGGCAGCTTCAAAGCGTATATCACTCCACCGATGGTATAAATGATACCGCCGGCAAGAAGCCAGCCAAATTCTGCGTGGGTCAGATCTCCCATGAGTTTTCCAAAGGCAAGTACACAGGTCCAGCCCATTCCGATATAGAGAACGGAGGACACCCACTTCGGGCAGAATACCCAAAAGCCTTTCATGATAATGCCTATCAGTGCGATTCCCCATACAATAGAAAGAAGCATGATTCCGGTTTTCCTGTCAAGTACCAGAAGGCAGATCGGTGTGTACGTTCCTGCAATCAGAACGAAGATCATCATATGATCCGGCGTTTTCCGGGAAATACAAGTGTTTTGTTACTTATTTACTATATGAGATTTTATTGCCTAGGGCGAATCTTTTGTTGTCTTATGATATAATGGTGATGTTGATGCATGAAGAGGGTAAAATGGAAAAGGCGTAATCATGAAAAACGAGGATATTTTTTTGCCGCAGGGAGCGGTTCTGCAGAATAGATATGAGATCCGGTCGGTTCTTGGAACCGGCGGCTTTGGAATTACCTACCGGGCGGTGGATCAGCTGCTAAACTGTTACGTGGCAGTTAAGGAATTTTTTCCGCAGAACTGGGCATTCCGAGATGCGAACAAATCCTATGGGGTCATTTACTCTGATGACGAGGAAGGGCAGAAAACGGTGGCGGAATGCCGGCGCAATTTTCGCCATGAGGCAAAGCTCCTTGAGGCAGTCAGAGACGTTCCCTATATCGCAAGACGGAAGGATTATTTCGAAGAAAACGGGACAGAGTACATCGTCCTTCGGCTGATTCAGGGGGAGACACTGTCTGCCTATGCGAAAAGGAGAGGCGGGACACTTCCGGCTGCGGAGGTGCTGTCACTGCTTTCCTATACCTTTGATACGCTGAAATATCTGCATGGTATGGGCATCATCCACCGGGACATCTGCCCCGGAAATCTGATGCTTTCCGAGGATGGAGTGCTTTTTCTGATTGACTTTGGTTCTGCGACTTCGTATGATGGAAGGGAAGAGCTTTGCAGCAGACAGGTTTTTGAGCACAAAGGTTTTGAGGCTCCGGAAAGCTCCCAGCCCGGGAAGCAGGGACCATGGACGGATATTTTTTCCCTGTGTTCAATGATGGTATATTTGATTACCGGCGAGGGGATTGCGGAGGCCAAAAGCGGGCGATATATGGAGGAACTGCCCCAGCTTTTGATGGGAACGGCTCTTTCCGCAGGACAGCAGAACGCATTGCTGCATGGCCTGAACCCGGATATTTCCTACCGGCTTTCGGATGTGGAACAGCTTCACAGAGAGCTCTACGGAGAAGCACTGACAGCGGAACATCTGCCGGAAACCTGGGAGGTTTTTTACCACGCCGGAACCTGTATCGGTTCCCGGAAAATCAATCAGGATAATTTTATGGTGGATACGGTGTCCTGTTATTTAGGGGAGGACTGCCAGCAGGCAGGAACTTTTGTATGCAGGCCGGAGGAAATCCATGTGGCAGCTGTGTGTGACGGAGTTGGCGGTTCCAATTATGGAGAACTGGCTTCCAAGGCGGCCATTCAGGCGCTGATCCATTTTGTAGAGCAGCAGCCCAGAAGGGATGTACTGCCGGACCGGCTTCTGGAGGATCTCTTGGATCAGGTGAATGAGAAAATCCTGACACTGTGTGAGAAAATTGGGCAGACAGCTACCACATTGTCCCTTCTTTTGTGGCAGGGAAACCGCTATTATGCGGTAAATATCGGAGACAGCCCGGTCTACCGCCTGCGGAAGGGCAGGCTGAAGCGGCTTAGTATGCCCCAGACACGGGCAGACCTGAATATCATGACACAACGGCCCGTGCAGAAGGAAGATTTTAATACCCTGATGGAGTTCCTTGGAAAAAAGGGTGTAGCAGGGAGTCAGATGGCGGCATTTCGATACGGAAAGCTGCAGAAGGGAGACACCTTTCTGGTTTGTTCCGATGGGGTGACCAAGAGAATCGAAGACAGCAGGCTTAAGCATTTTCTTTCCAAGAAGGGGGAAAAGACAGTTCCGGCCATGTTTAAGGCCATCGCAAGAAACACAGAAAACGATAATTATACGGCGGTTGTATTAAAATTTTGAGCCGTGTAGAATAGAAAGGATAAAACGAATGGGAGGATTTTTTGGAGTAGCAGCAAAAGAGGATTGTTTATTTGACTTGTATTTCGGGGTGGATTACCATTCCCATCTGGGAACCAGACGAGGTGGAATGGCTGTGTATGATGATGATCTGGGATTTGACCGATCCATCCACAACATTGAGAATGCACCATTCCGTACAAAGTTTGATGGGGACATGCAGCAGATGAAGGGACGGCTGGGAATCGGCTGTATTTCCGATTTTGAGCCACAGCCTCTGATCGTTCGTTCACACCATGGAACCTATGCACTGACTACGGTAAGCAAGATCAACAATACCAGGGAGCTGGAACAAATGCTCTTAGACAATGGCCATTCTCATTTTCTGGAGATGAGTGGGGGAGAGATCAATGCCACAGAGATGGTGGCTGCCCTTATCAATCAGAAGGAGAACCTGATCGAGGGAATTCATTATGCACAGGAGATGATCGATGGCTCCTTGTCCCTGCTTTTGATGAATGCCAATGGAATTTATGCTGCAAGAGACAAGATGGGGCGTACACCCATTGCAATTGGAAAAAAGGATGGTGCTTTCTGTGCCTCCTTTGAGAGTTTTGCCTACAAGAATCTTGGGTTTCGGGATTACAAGAAACTGGGACCGGGAGAAATTACGGTGCTGACAGATACCAATTGCGTTACCCTGATGCAGCCGGGGAAGGATATGAGAATCTGCACCTTCCTCTGGGTATACTATGGTTATCCGGCCAGCTCTTACGAGGGAATCAGCGTGGAGCAGATGCGGTATAACTGTGGTGCCAAGATGGCGCAGCGGGATAACGTGAGGCCGGATATTGTTGCCGGAGTTCCGGATTCCGGGACGGCCCATGCGGTAGGCTATGCCAATGAGTCGGGTGTGCCTTTTTCCAGACCATTTATCAAATATACACCTACCTGGCCCCGTTCCTTTATGCCGACGATTCAGAGCAGGCGGAATTTGATCGCCAAGATGAAAATGCTGGCAGTGGAAGAATTAATTAAGGATAAGAGCCTTCTCCTGATTGATGATTCCATCGTCCGGGGAACGCAGCTTCGTGAGACTACCGAGTTCCTGTATCAGTGCGGTGCGAAGGAGGTACACATCCGTCCGGCCTGTCCGCCACTGGTTTATGGATGTAAATATCTGAATTTCTCCAGGTCAAGCTCGGAGATGGATCTGATCACCAGACGGGTGATCGCAAGACTGGAAAATGGCAATGTAACCGATGAGGTTTTAAAGGAATATACGGATCCGAACTCGGAAAAATATGAGCGGATGGTGGATGAAATTTGCGAGGAACTTCATTTTACCTCGCTGCGGTTCAACCGGCTGGATGATATGCTGGATGCAGTGGGAATTGACCACTGCAAGCTGTGTACCTACTGCTGGAACGGAGAAGAATAGAAAACGGCCTCCCTTTAGCGGGAGGCAATGAGTTTACAGATGGGGTTGCCGAGGGAGGAGAATTTCTCTTCATATTCGGTCATGATATTTCCCTGATTCATGACCGGATCATGGTGCAGATCCCGGGTAGAGGCATCCACATGCCAGATATCAGAGTTTTCAATCTCTTCTAAGGAGAAGGTAAAGAGATCCCGGTTGTCGGTCTTGAACTCCAGATGTCCCTCCGGGGCAAGGAACTGGTCGTAGCGCTCCAGAAACTGATGGGAAGTCAGGCGCCGCTTGGCATGCCGATCCTTGGGCCATGGATCTGAGAAATTCAGATAGATCCTCGCAACCTCTGCCGGGGCAAAAACCTCCGGGAGCCGGGCAGCGTCTTCGCAGATAAAGTGTACGTTGGACAGCTGCAGCTCGTCCATTTTCTGGACGGCCCGCAGCAGGACACTGGTGTAGCGTTCTACACCGATATACTGGATATCGGGATTCTGGGCAGCCAGATCCATGAGGAAGCGGCCTTTTCCCATGCCAATCTCCACGTGTATCGGGTTCGGGCTGTGGAGCAGGGTATGCCACTGTCCGCGGTATTGGGCTGGATTTTGTATGCAGCAGGGGCTTGCAGAAACGATTTCGTCTGCGCCCGGAATATTACGAAGTCTCATGTGTATTCTCCTGATGATTTTGTATTTTTTTACTTATTTTATCATAACATAAGATTGTGTGCCACAAAATGCTGGTGTTCACGTGATAATATTTGGAGAAAAAGTAATGAAAGAAAATATACGAAAGCGGATTTTTTCCGTGATTCTTACCATAATCTGTGTTCTGTCTCTTGTTCCTCAGCCGGTTCGGGCACAAGAAATCTGGCCCAAGGGACCCAGGGTGGAATCTAAGAGTGCGGTTTTGATGGAGGTCAATACCGGAACGATTCTTTATGAAAAGAAAAGCCATGAAAAGCATTATCCGGCCAGCATCACTAAGATCATGACCTCTCTTCTTGCCATAGAGAACTGTGATATGGATGAAGAGGTGGTTTTTTCCGCAGATGCGGTGTTCAAAAATGAAGGGGATACTTCCAATATCGGCCGCGATCTGGGGGAAGTGCTGACGGTTGAACAGTGTCTGTATGCGGTCATGCTGGAGTCTGCCAACGAGTGTGCCTATGCGCTGGCAGAGCATGTGGGACAGAAGATGGGGGGCGATTACCGGACATTTATTGATATGATGAATGACCGGGCCAAGGCGCTGGGATGTGAAAACACCCATTTTAACAACAGTAATGGTCTTCCGGATGAAGATCACTGGGTCAGTGCCTACGATATGGCACTTATTTCTATTGAAGCCTATAAAAATGAAGAGTTTCGCAAGATAACCGGATCTACAAGCTACTCCATTCCGATAACCAACAAGTGTGAGGAGGTGCATTACGGACACAATCACCACAAGATGCTGTATCCCTTCCGGGGAGACACCTCGCAGCTCTATGAATATTGCACCGGTGGGAAGACCGGATATACCTCTGCTGCCAACAGTACCCTGGTCACCTATGCCGAGAAGGATGGGCTGACATTGGTTTGTGTCGTGATGGATGCGGACTCTCCGGCACATTATACAGATACCCGAAAACTTTTTGATTATGGATTTGAGAATTTTCAGGCCTTAAGCATCGCTGAAAATGATGCCGTTGTGGGAGAGAGTGCAACGAGAGATTATGGTTTGATGAATACGAACGAGCCCTATGCGAAGCTGGATGAGAACGCCTATATTGTGATGCCGAAGACGGCTTCATTTTCTGATGCGGCGTTTGAAGAGGATAAGGAAAATGTGGAGGAGGGAACTCTTGCCAAATTAAAGTACACATACGCAGGAAGAATTGTGGGGCAGGCCAATATTGTGGCCACAGGTGCAAAAGTGGACAACAGTTATTTCAATCAGCAGCGGAGCGCTTCCGGGGAAGAGGGGGAGGTTCGCGAGGTGCAGATTAAGCCTGTCATGTTTGTGATTATATTTGCTGCTATCGTTGTGCTGGGGCTTCTGATCTATCTGGCGAAAAAGCTTTATGACAATTTCTACGTGATTTGCCATAATATGCAGATGCGAAGAAATGAGAGGGCTCGTTTCCGGGTAAGGAAACGGAAAAAGCGTTATCGGAGAAGAGACCGGATGTTTAAGTAAAAGACAATATCTGGCAAGAGAAGACGAAGAAAAAGACAGTAATATCAGAAACCGACAAAATATTTGGAAAATATTTTGTCGGTTTTGTTTTTACAGACAGACAGTTATTGAGACTCATTTATCAGACTATTTAGTAAAATTAAAAGCTGTTTTTTGTTTTTGGTATAAATTAACAGACCATTTGAGCATTCCACCAGGGTCAGGAACTTACCCTGAAATGTGGTGGAGTTTTCCAGCAGATGGGTAAGGCAGGAACGCATATGGGGTGCTGCAGACAGGAAGATGGTCTCAATATCCTCCATGGGATCAATCTGTACATCTGCCTGTTCAAACATGTGTGTGATCTCTTTTTCCTGATGGAACTGATCCACGGTCTTGTTGGCAATGAAGTAGCCATGTTCATCCTTTGGCATATTAAGAACCTTGACAGCGCGCTGCACCTGCTTGGTAAGGGCATCGGATGCCGGGTAGAGGGACTCAAAGTACTTCATGAAATCCGATGCGCTTTTGAAGTGTTCGTTGGTTCCCTTCTGCAGTACCTCAGACATGAGGATTCGTTTGATAATGCCCTCGCAGGTTTCCCGGGAGGGGTTTTTGCGAAGCGGTGTCTGTTGATCCATAGTACTCCCTTCTTCTGTATATTATAAAGTATTTGGAAGACAATAACGACAAAATCTGATGTCCTATATATTAATATATGACATTTTATAGGGGATTTCAAGACAAAAATACATGCTGAAAGAATTAATTTTGGAAGGATTCCGGACGTTCCGTCCTTGATTCCATGATTGACGCAGATGGAAAAATAACGTAAAATATGAAATAAATTACCACTATTATTTTTACGGAGCGGAAAATGTCGACGAATAGCAAAAAGATGAAAACATCAGAAGAAGTTCTGGAGGCGGTTCGGGCCTTTATTGACCAGAAGGGTGGAATTGTCAAGAAGGAAGAATTTACCCAGTTGGATGTGGATTACCGGAAAATCCTTGAGTTCGTGGATAACGGTTCCCTGGTGCGGATCAAAAATGGGTATTACACGGACCGGATCGACCGGTTTACGGAGGAGGAGCTGATTGCAAGACTTTTCCCGGACGCGAGGTTGTGTATGGAAAGTGCGCTGTATGCCTACGGTTACATTCGGCAGAAGCCCTACGGCTGGCATCTGGCAGTGGACAAGAATACTTCCAAGTCCCGGTTTAAGATGGATTATCCCAAGGTAATTCCTTATTATACAGAGCCGGATGCGCTGGAACTTGGATCCACAGTGATAGAGATGAATGGCCTGCCCTTTCAAATATACAGTAAGGAGCGCCTGATCTGCGACTGCTTGAAGTATGAGGAAAAGCTGGAACGTGAGATATTCAAGGAAGGCCTGCAATCCTTTATCCGGGATGAGGACAAGAATATTTCCGCGCTGATGGAGTATGCCAGAGCCCGCAAGGTGGTGGGCAAGGTACAGAGCATGATTGGAGTGTGGCTGTAATGGTGATCGGTGCCTGTGAGGAAACTTCACTGAAAAAGAGAAGTGAGGAGCTGGACATTCCTTTTTCGGATCTGCTGTGGGGATACATGATCGAGGATATGATGATTCGGATTTATCAGTCGGAGTACAAAGATATTCTTTGGCTGGAAACAGTTCCTGTTATAGGAGAGGCGGCTTATCGTGCCAGAGAGCAGAAAAGGATCCGATTCTTTTATCAGGAAAATGAGCGTCCTCTGCCGCCGGAAAAGTTGAAGCCGGGGCAGAAGCTATCGGTGCCTATGGCGGAGCAGCTGATGGCGGATATCTTTTGTCCGGATAACCGGCAGGAAATCCACTGGGAAGGCCAGGTGCGCGAAGAGGAGGGGGACTTCTTTCTGGGGCTGGAGGGAACCTACTGTCAGATGAGGGTGCCGGTTACGATCTGCCTGCATGGCGGCCGGGAGGAAAAGCAGATTCCGGGCAGCCGCAAGGAGGAGCTTGTGGCTATTTCCGGGAAAAAGGTCTCTTATCTGATCTATGCCCCGGAATATAAGCTGAGCCGGGAGCTTTTTACCATGCTGGAATGGCTGGAGCTGGTCAGCGACATGGGATGTTATTGGAAAGTGTATGAGATTCTGAAAAATCAGTCTCTCAGTGGCCGGTTTGTGCTGGAAGAGTTGGAGGCTCTTACGGAAAAGGAACCGAAGATAAAGACGAAGAAGCGTCTGGATCAGATTGCGGAGTACAGAACTTATGCCTATATGCGTAAGCGCTGGGAGAAATTTCTTAGGAATCATAAGCAGAAACCTGTGGCATGGGAAGAAGCACTTGAGCTGATTTTGAATTTTGCAAAGCCGGTATGGAACTGTCTCTGTGATAACCGGATTTTCTTTGATGACTGGATGCCGGAGCTGGGGAAATTTCTTGGGTGAGAATGTTTGCTGGGGGCTCGGGTTCAAGTTGATTTGAGAACAGTACAGTAAACGCTAAGGGATTGGAGGTTGTATGTGGGAGCGTGGACGATGTTAGAAGAAAAACTGAAGATGTATGCAAAATCAGACATTTATCCCTTCCACATGCCGGGGCATAAGCGGGCGGTGCTGGATTTTGCAAATCCCTATGCTATAGATATTACGGAGATAGAGGGCTTTGACAATCTGCATCATGCAAAAGGCATTTTGAAAGAAGCTCAGGAGGAAGCAGCCGGGCTTTACGGATCCCGTCATTGCTATTATCTTGTGAACGGAAGCACCTGTGGAATTCTTGCAGCCATCAGTGCAGCAGTGCCCAGAGATGGGCGGATCCTTGTGGCGAGGAACTGTCATAAGGCGGTTTACAACGCCATCTATCTGCGTCAGCTTTCCGCAGAATATATGTATCCGGAACAAACGCGGTGGGGGCTTCAGGGACAGATCACTGTGGAGCAGATAAAGCAGAGTTTGGAATGTTCGGATGTGAAGGCTGTGGTAATCACATCTCCCACATATGACGGAATCGTGTCGGATGTGGCGGGGATTGCGGAAGTGGTTCACCGGTATGGAATTCCACTTATCGTGGATGAGGCGCATGGGGCTCATTTCGGTTTTCATCGGGCTTTTCCGGAAAATGCGGTAAGACTTGGTGCCGATGCAGTGATCATGAGTGTACACAAGACGCTGCCTGCTTTTACCCAGACGGCCCTGCTGCACCTGTGTTCGGACCGCATCAACCGGGTAGCGGTGGAGCGGTTTCTTGGCATCTACGAGACAAGCTCACCTTCCTATATTCTGATGGCGGGAATTGAGAAAAGCCTTTCTATTGTAAAGGAACAGGGGGCAGAACTGTTTGACAAATATGTGGGGATGCTTTATTCCTTCCGGGAATCCGTGAAGGGTTTGGAACATTTACGAGTGCTGGGAGCGGATGACTTTTCCAATGCGGAAGCATTTGCTTTTGATCCCGGGAAACTGCCGATTCTAAGCAGTCATGGACCGAGCGGACAGGAACTGCAGGAGCGCTTGCTGTGGGATTTTGGTCTGGAGATGGAGATGGCCAGCGGCAATTATGCACTTGCCATGACATCGCTTATGGACCGGCAGGAAGGATTCGACCGGCTTTCCGCAGCGCTGCATAAGATGGATGAGGAACTATCTATTTCCGGGGAACAGGGAGAAAAGATGGAAACAATGGGTGAAATCATTACTCCGGGGGAATTGTATCGGAGGCCGGAAAAGGTCATGGAAATCTATGAGGCAGAGGAAGCGGAACAGGAAAGTCTACCCTTGGAACAGGCTGTCGGACAGGTCTCGGCAGGAACGGTATTTCTCTATCCGCCGGGAATTCCGGTACTGGTGCCGGGGGAGCGGATCGATGGCGTGATGGTGGATCATCTGTGCCGGTGTCTGAAATTAGGGCTGGATGTGCAGGGATTAGCGAGAAATCACAGTATAAACATTGTGAAAAAGGGATGAATATATTATACTAAATATAGAAAACAGACAGTAAAGGATCTAGGTTACAGATGGGAAAAATATTCTGCATCATGGGGAAAAGTTCCTCGGGCAAGGACAGCATATATAAACAGATTATGGAGCGGGAAGGGGCTGCATTCAAGCCAATCGTTCCTTACACCACCCGCCCGTGCCGGGAGGGAGAGACGGAGGGCAGAGAGTATCACTTCTGCAGCGAGGACACCGTGCGTGAACTGGAGAAAAAGGGTGTTATCCTGGAGCTTCGCGCCTATGATACGGTTTACGGAGTATGGAAATATTTTACCGTGGATGATGGACAGATCGATCTGGAGCACTTTAACTATCTGTATATTGTAACTTTAGAAGGATATGTTAAAATACAAAGGTACTTTGGAAAAGACAAGGTTGTGCCGATTTATATAGAAGTGGAGGATGGAGAGCGGCTGCTTCGCGCCATTGATCGGGAGCGGCAACAGGAGAAGCCCCATTATGAGGAAATGTGCAGACGGTTTCTTGCGGATTCTGCTGATTTTTCGGAGGAGAAACTGCAGGAAGCAGGAATCACGAAACGGTTCTGTAACAGAGATCTGGCAGAGACCATTCGAGAGGTTACAGCATATATGAAAG
>ONEJ01000061.1 GCA_900316805.1 uncultured Lachnospiraceae bacterium | reverse complement strand
CTTTCCCGGGAAAAGGACCGTCTCATTGACATTGCAGCCGATGGCGAGATCACAGACGATGAAATCCCCGACTTTTTAGAGATCAAGAAACATCTGGATAAAATGTCCCTGTCCATCGAATCCTTAAAGCTTTGGGTGGAGCGAACCATTGCTTCCGGAAAAATTGATAAAGAAATGCTGAAATAACATATCATTCTCCTAATCTCCCCTTTACTAAAAAATTAAGTTACCTATCTACGGATTACAGTTTTTACAGGGTGAATAGCCTTCGTTGATGAGGCTCTTTCTACTGCCCTTGTATTTCTTTTTATTCTTCTCGCTCATCTGCTTAACAGAATAGCAGTCCGGCTTATGAAATTTCTTCGTGTTGGTATTTAAGATGTATGTCTGCCGACCGCTCTCTGTCGTGTCCTGCTTTGAGCCATCGTTCTTTTTACCAGAAGAATCCTTATTTTCATTCTTGTCTGTCTTACCGGACAGATGGCTGTCTCCTGTAGCATAGTTGATGGTCACACCCGGCTGCACATTATAACAGTAAACACAGAACGAAAGACCTTTTCCTTTATCCTCCACAGAATAGGCTTCCATCAGTACACCGGAGGCAACGAGATTGTTTCCTTCAAATATTGGTGTCACACGATACAGCACATGGTTTCCTGTATCATCAACGTACCGTGCCGTTTTCTCCTCATAAGGAAGCATGCCTTCTATATTGAGATAGCGGGTTCCGGTAATCAGATTTTTCTTGTTTGCATTTTCCGCGGTCAGACAATAGGCAATCAGGTGACAGCGGTTGTAGAGGTAATTCCCATCAACAACGCCATTGTATTTCACGGTATGCCACCCGGAAGGTTTCACCATACCGATATTGCCACGTTCTTCCGTAGGCATGGTGGCTTTGCTGACATTGGCGTAACATACGCCGCACCGGCCCAGTTTATCCAGCTTATGATAGGACTCAAAAGTTTTCGTATTCTCTTTTTCCTTCTTGGTGAAATACGGCTTATTTCCGTTTACCTTGACAGACGCTTTTCCCTTATACCTTGGGACCTGCTTGATGAAAAAGCCATCCTGCTTATTTGTGGCTGCCTGAACTGCTTCCACATTTGAGGAAGAGACCAAACTACTGTCAATCTGCGTGGGCAGCTGCAAAAAAGTCGCAGAAATTGCGACCAAAACAGTAAGTGCAAGAATCCGAAGTTTAGAAAATTTAGAATTGCTCATGATACATTTACCTTCTTTTGACCTTTTTTATCTTTATTTTATTCCTTTACAGGTCAATATTCAAGCAAATGCGTCCAATCCTATACAAAACAATGATGAAATCCGTCCAAAATTCGTTTCCAGCAAATTTTCGTATCTATCGTTCCATCTCCCTTTCAATCCAAGTCATGATCACATCCATGCCTTTTTCGTTTATATAATCAATCTCTTTCTGTTTCAGATGAAAGCTGCTTCTGAATTTTGATGCCCCCAGTCTTTCAAAAAGATGCTTGTACCATTCCTCTTTCGTCATATGTTGTTCTTTTAGCGTACCTCCTCAGAAGCATTCAGCGTTTCCATAGCCGCATGTATGTCATCTTCGGTTGCGGCCATAGCCATTAGGGTTTTCGCTAACAGTTCGTCAAGCTCCCAACCCAGCTGCGCTGCACCTCTTTCGATCACTTCCCGGGAACATCCGGCAGCAAAGCCCTTGGACTTGTACTTCTTCTTGAGGGATTTCAGTTCCATATCCTTGGTGCTCTTGGATGGCCGCATCAGAGAGGCAGACCAGATCAGACCGGTCAGTTCATCTACTGCAAATAAAATCTTCTCCATCTCGTGGACCGGCTCCACATCAATCGTAGTCCCGTTTCCTACCGTAATGCCATATCCATGGGAACATACGGCATGAATGATATCCTCTCCCACGCCACCTTCCCGCAACAGCTCCGGTGCCTTCAGGCAGTGCTCGTCCGGATATAATTCAAAATCAATGTCATGGAGCAGCCCTACGATTCCCCAATATTCTGCATCCTCTCCATATCCCTGCTCTGTGGCAAACCATTTCATAACCGCTTCCACGGTCAGCGCATGCTGCAGATGAAAGGGATCCTTGTTGTACTTCTTTAATAATTCAAATGCTTTGTCTCTTGAAATGTAATCCATTGTTTAATCTCCTCTCGTGTTCTATCATGATGTCTATAAATTTGTATCCTCATAAATCTGCCGGATCATTTTCTCAATATTCAAACTCCCCAGATACCCAAAGGGAATTTTCCTCTCCCTTACAACAGCGATAAACTTCCCGTAAGTTACATGGCTGAGGTGATCCGTAAAGAAATACACCCGGTCCTTCCCGTCCAGCATCTTTCCGTCAACGGTTTTATAATTTTCCGTAGGAATAAACATCCAGTTAGGGAACCGTTTCTTCAATTTATTGAGCCAGTTCACGTGCCCGCCAATGATCACAATATTCTTATCTGCTATGGCTTTTTCCATTTCTTCCAGGGATTCTTCGGTAATGGGTGATTCCTCCGGCTTTTTGCGTTCCGGCTGCCTGATGGAGATATTTTCCGCCTGAAATATGGCTTCTTCCTTATCGAAATCATCCGGCTCATCCCCCGTCAGATACCCGATCTGCATATCATAACTGTCCAGTGCATCCACAAAAGAAGATACTGCCGTGTATAAAATGGTGTATCTCTGAACCTCCTCAAAGGAATATTCTCTGTTGGGATTCATTGTCTTTAAGACTGCCAGCGTCCTTGCCATCTGGTTTCCCAGCCCAAAGTAGTTCGTCATGCACATATACATGTAATCTCCGGGACAGTCCAGATGCCTCAGACAGGCTTCCACAAAATCCTCTCCATCGAAATAAATTCTGTTCTTCTTCCTGAGTGTCCGAATATCCTCATTCATTCCCTGCTGTGTCCATAGATCTACCTGCCGGACACAGTCCTCAAACAGCCCCTCCTCGAATGCCAGATATTCTTTTTCCTTCTCATTCTCCCGGATCCATTCTATGCGCCTCTTATCCAGAAGCAGAAAAAGGAGGGAGCATCTCTCGTCTAGTTCAATCTTCATAAACCGGCACATCCGTTTTACCTGTTCCAGTCCAAGACACCAACTTATCAAATGCCAATATAAAGTATTCAAAGCAAATCATATCAAGAATAATAACCTTTGCTTCTGACTTTTCCACTAATTGTTTCAACTGGCG
>ONEJ01000002.1 GCA_900316805.1 uncultured Lachnospiraceae bacterium | reverse complement strand
TTTTGTCTGCCCAAAATATCATCATTTACTATCCTTGGGCAGAAATATAAAAATAGGTTATATTTTTGCTGGCGCAAAAGCATAACAAGGAGCACATGCCATGAAGAATTTTGCTTCGCAAAATGGCATGTACGTAGGTTATATTTTTGCTGGCGCAAAAGCATAACAAGGAGCACATGCCATAAAGAATTTTGCTTCGCAAAATGGCATGTACGTAGGTTATACTTTCGCTGGCGCGAAAATATTACAGAGACCGAGTATCCCGCTTCGAATTCAAACAATAGACGTTACCTCTGCAGTTAACTCCCCCCAGGCACCCTTACGGCACATGAGAGCTTCCGCTTAGGGCTGCTGTATTCCTACCCTGACCCGGTTCACGGATTCCCATTGCGTAAGACCCGGACGTCAACGCCACTTGCAGAGGGCAGCTCTACCGCCGGAACCCTCTACGGGATATCACCCCAACTATAGCGGATTGTTGGTACAAGGTACCGCTGACACCCCGGCTACTCGGAGATTTAAGTATAAAGCATATCACTTGTTCTTGTCAAGGTTTCCAGAAAAGGTTACACAATTTTTAAAAATCAGAAGATTCCCTCTAAAGTATCCCGGCAAACATCCGATAGATAAAGTATACAAATACAAACACTTGCAGAAAGGAGATGCTGTTTATGCGGATTGATGCATATAATCAGATCGCGCAGGTATATGGTGTACAGAATACGGCGAAGGTGCAGCGCACCCAGAGCGTAAGTGGATACAGGGATCAGGTGTCGATCTCACAGGCAGGACGCGATTATCAGGTCGCAAAAAGTGCAGTGTCAGGAGCTTCCGATATTCGGGAGGATAAGGTTGCACAGCTGAAATCACAGATTGAAGCAGGCACCTATTCCGTTGACGTAGGAAGCTTTGCCAGCAAATTGCTGGAGAAGTATGAGAGCAGTCTGATGTAAGGCTTGCGTGTATGAGAGGTTTCCCTTCGGGAAAGGCATGTAGCAGAAACATAACAAGAAGTGAGGATTTGGCGTGGCTAGTTTAGTAGAAGAGCTTGTGAATGTGCTGGAGACAGAACAAAAGATCTATGAGACCCTGATCGGATATGGGGAAGAGAAAACCGATATTCTGATTCGCGGAGATGTGGCAGCATTGGAGAAGCTTACGGGCTTGGAGCAGCTGGCGGGAGATAAGCTGATGGCGCAGAGCAGCCAGCAGGTTCAGCTGTTAAAGGACATTGCCGGCGTGCTGGGAAAGTCCGGAGAAAAGATGACAGTGACACGCCTTATCGAGCTTTTGGGTTCCCAGCCTCAGGTGCAGAAGCAGTTGGCCACAGCAAGGGACCGCGTGATGGAAGCCGCGAATCGGATGCAGAGAATGAACGAGCAGAATGCTGTACTGATTCGTCAGGCCATCGAATTGAATGAATTCGATCTCACCCTGTTCAAGAGCCTGCGTCAGGCGCCGGAAACTGCCAACTATAACAGAAGCGCCGCAAACACCGGCTCTCTGCTTGGCGGCAGCGGCTTTGATGCCACCAGTTAAGACGGACAGGAGGGAGGAACTGACTTATGGCAAACGGATTCGGAAGCCTCTATATCGGTGCGTCCGGCGTTCAGAACGCACAGAGTGCGCTTAATACTACGGCAAACAACCTTGCCAATGTGGATACCAAGGGGTATGTGCGGCAGCAGGTTCGTTTTGCGGACAAAAATTATACAACATTAAAAATAACCGCATCCAATGTGAACATGCAGCAGTCAGGACTGGGCGTGTCCATCGGGGATGTGGTTCATTCCAGGGATATTTTCTTAGATAAGACCTACCGGCAGGAAGTGGGGCGCAAGGAATTTTATACGGCCCATTACGATACGGCTTCCTATGTGGAGGATCTGTTCCAGGAGACCAACGGAGAGCAGTTCAAGCAGAGTGTGAACGATCTGTGGGTAGCCGTTCAGGAGCTTTCCACGAAGCCGGCCCTTCCCATTTACCAGAATCTGGTGCTGGAGAAGGCAGAGCTTCTGTTGAGCCGGAGCAAGGGTCTGTATTCAGATTTTCAGAATTACCAATCCAATATCAACGACCAAATTAAAGATGATATCAACCGGGTAAATGAGATCGGGGAGCGCCTGTATGAGCTGAATCTGGAAATCCAGAAGGTAGAGGCAGGCGGTCAGGAAACCGCCATGACGCTTCGGGACGAGAGGGATAACCTGCTGGATGAACTGGGAGGCTACGGAGAGATCGAGGTGGATGAGGATGCTACCGGCTTTGCCCTTGTGGACTTTGCGGGAACCCGTTTCGTGGACATGCACCGCAGCTATGAGATTGGCCTGAAGACAGAGTTTGCCACGGGATTTTCCACTCCCTACTGGGAACATCTGTCGGATCCCGCCAATGAGCAGTACACCGAGGTGTTCAACATGGACCGCGCCATTTCCACGGAAATGGATACGGACGTGGGAGGCATCAAGGCGAAGCTACTCATGCGCGGCGACAGCTACGGCCGTGCGGAGAATCTGGAGAGCGCAGATGCCTATGATAAGATTTCCGGCAGCACCATGATGGAGGTAGAGGCGCGGATCGACGGTCTTGTTTCTAGAATCGTCACCGCCATGAACAATATATACTGCCCCAATAAAGAGGCAGAAAGCAGCTTTACCGCTGCGGCGGCAGACGGCACGGTGACCACCTATCCGGCGGGA
Source organism: uncultured Lachnospiraceae bacterium (assembly GCA_900316805.1). Classification (GTDB taxonomy): domain Bacteria; phylum Bacillota; class Clostridia; order Lachnospirales; family Lachnospiraceae; genus Roseburia. Next base: position 9,715 of record ONEJ01000002.1, on the reverse strand, counting down.
ACGAAGATTCTGGATGCGGAGAACTGTGCAAGAGGTGTGGACGGCGAACTGCCGCCCCGGGAGCTTTTTACCAGAATCGGTATGGACCGTTACACCGAAGTGACGGCCGATGACGGGAAAACCTATTACGTATACAATGAGCCGGATCCGAATACAGCCAACAGCCGCTATGCCATCGGAAACCTGCAGATCAATCCGGAACTGAAAAAGCAGATTACCCTGATGCCTGCCTACAAGGAAAATGGCGATGTGGCCTATGACTTCGGAGAGCAGCTGGCGGCAGCCTGGGAAGTGCAGGATATGAAGATCGATCCCTATGACCAGAAGCCCTGCACCTTCGAGGAATACTATGACAAGGTACTCTCAGAGCTGGGAACCCAGGGCAATACCTACAAGTCCGCTGTGGAGACGTTAGAGGGAGCAACGGCTTCCATCGACAACAAGAGGCAGCAGGAGATGGGAGTTTCCTCCGACGAGGAGCTTACCAGTATGATCAAATTCCAGTCTGCCTTTAACGCCTCCAGCCGTTTCATGACTGTGATCAGCCAGATGACGGAATTGATCGTAACAGGTCTGATCTAAATACAATGATTTGGTCTGTGTGGGGCTTTTTCGATAGATAGAAAGAGATAGATGATAGAAAGGGGGCATATGATATGCCATCACAATTTTTCGGCCTGAATATTGGAGCCAGTGCCCTGTCGGCATTTCAGGCCTCCATCAATACAACCGCCAACAATATCTCCAATGTGCAGACAAAGGGCTACAGCCGCCAGACCACTGTGCTGGAGGCTACAGAGCCCATCCGGGTGTATGCCCGCTACGGAAGCACCGGAACCGGTGTGGCTGCCACGGAGATCACTCAGGAGCGGAGTCTTTACTACGATACCAAATACTGGCAGAACAACTCCAGCAAGGGCTTTTTCGAACAGAAGCTCTACTATCTGGACCAGGTGGAGACGGTGCTGCAGGATGACGAGAACTCCCAGAAGGGATTTACCTCGATCTTTTCCCAGATGTTTGATACGGGTCTGGATACCTTAAAGACCAGAGGTGAGGAGAAACCGGTCCGCAACCAGTTTATCCACGAGGCCCAGCAGCTATGCAATTATTTCAACGATATGTATGACAGCCTGAAAAAGATGCAGGAGGATGCCAACGAAGAGATTAAGTCTACCACAGACCAGATCAATTCCATTTCCGAAAAGCTGGCGATCCTCAACAAGCAGATCAATAACTATGAGATCCGCGGCGGCAATGCCAACGAGCTGCGGGATCAGCGGGCGAATCTCATCGATGAGCTGTCCACCATCGTAGATGTAGAGGTCAAGGAATACGAGGTGACAAACTCCAACGGAGAGCCCCTCGGCGGAACCAACTACCGCATTTACATCAACGGACAGGTGCTGGTCAACGGCAATGAGTACCGTACTCTGGACTGCCTGTCCTCCGAATACAAAAATAACCAGACCGATGCGGATGGTCTGTACACCATCGTCTGGCATGACACCGGGATGGATTTCGCCGCCACGGGAGGTACCGGACAGGGCACTCTTGATGCCCTTTTCGTCATCCGTGATGGAAATAACAATGAAAACATGCATGGTGCAGTGGACTCTGTCAGCGCAGACGGGAAGCAGATTACATTGAAAAACCCCAGCCAGACGGACTTTAACGCCATCAATCTGCCGCAAAAGGGGCAGATCACCATCGACAGCACCCACTACGCCTACGACGGCTGGGATGCACAGATTGGCGCCGACGGCATCGAGAAGATCACCTTCCGTCTGGTGGAGCCGGTAAGCGAACAGACGGCAGCCCGCCTTCCGGATTCCTATGTGTCCTGCGGCGTGTCCGTGGATGCCATGGGAATTCCCTATTACCAGGCGCAGTTCAACGAATTCCTGCGGAATTTTACCCAGGCCTTCAACGATATTGAGAAAAAGGGCGTAGACCTGGAGGGTAATGCCATGGGAAGCTTTTTCGTGGGAAAAACCATTACCGGAATCGACTATGATGTCAGCGACTGGGACGAAAAGGCACATACCGGAGCAGAAAACTTCACCATCAGCTCCGAGGATGACAGCTACTACCAGATTACCGCATCCACCATCCGGATCAACGAGAGGTCCTTGAACGATCCTTCCTATTTCTCCACCTCCAGCGAGATTATCAACGGAGAGGCGAAGTATAACATTGTGGAGGAGCTTATGACCCTGCAAAAGGATGTGAAGATGTTCCGGGGCGATTCCGCAGAATCCTTTCTGGAGACACTGCTTTCAGATATCACAGTGGATGTCAATAAGAACAAAACCAATTATAACAATTATTCCAACCTTGCCACTTCCATCAACAACCAGAGAACCTCCATCTCCGGCGTGGACGAGGACGAGGAAGGCCTGAACCTGATCAAGTTTCAGAATGCGTACAACATGGCGGCCAAGGTAATTTCCGTCATGTCAGAAATTTACAATAAATTGATCAATGAGATGGGTGTGACCTAAGTTTTTTCTGAAAGCATCCGATATATAATATACTTAGGTACACGGATGTGCCGGGAAGTTACTACATGGATGTATAAACCCGCGTGATACATGGAAGATGTACCACAGTGAATGCAAGGGGGAATACATATGCGCGTTACCAATAATATGATCACGGGCAACACCAAGAACAATATCAACTCCAACAAGGTGTTCGTGGACAAATATAATACACAGATGACCACCCAGAAGAAGATCAGCCGTCCGTCGGATGATCCGGTGGTTGCTATCCGTTCCCTGCGTATGCAGACCACTTTGAGCCATATTAACCAGTACCTGGACAACAATATCGCCGATGTAAATTCCTGGCTGCAGGTGACGGACACGGCTCTTGGCAATATGACCTCGATCCTTACGGATCTTCGCACCCAGTGTGTCAACGGCTCTACCGACACCCTGACCCAGGATGACCGCAACATCATACTAAAGCAGCTGCGGGCTATGGCAGATCAGGTATACAGCGAAGGCAACGCGGACTATGCAGGCAGGACTGTCTTTACCGGCTACCGGACTTCTTCCCAGTTGACCTTCAAGACCGATGAGAAGGATACCGTTTACAATATCGACCAGACCTTCAGCTACGAGGATCTCAAGGATCACCGCTACTATTTCGGCGAGACAGAGATTCCGGCAGATGCAGACAGCACCTGCAATGCCCAGATTGGAACCAATACCTACAGCAGGATCCGGCTGGCTTATGACGGTACGGATTCCCTGGACAACTTCAGCTATACTGCGGGAGGAACTACCACTACCATGGGTACAGTTTCCGCTTCGGATGTAGCGGATGGCATAGATCCTGCAGGAAAGATCGTGGTCTACGACAACGAAGAGCAGTGGTATGAAATGACGAAGAACGGAGAAGACGCCAAGACCTTAGGGGACAACGACGTGATTTTTATCAAGGATACCGGCGAGCTGGTCATGGGCAAGGATATGGCTCATTCCCTGTCCAAGAGTAAAGCAGAAATCAACGTATCCTATACTAAGACCGGTTTTGATGCAGGAGAAGCCAGACCGGAATACTATTACGACTGCAAAATGCAGACGCCGGATATGGACGCCCCGGTGACCTATACCAAGGAGAACCAGCAGATCAACTACACCGTTTCCAACGGTATTACCATTCCAGCCAACACCCAGGCCAGCGAGGTATTAGACACCAGCATCGGCAGGGATGTGGCAGAGATGATCGACATCGTGACGGCATCCATAAGCGCCCACGAAAAGATCGCAAAGATCGAGACCATGATGTCCAGAGATCAGTACGCGGATGCAGAAAGTCAGGCGAAACTGCAAACCTATCTGGATTCGGCGAAGAAGGAAGCCGACTATGCGGACGACAACCTGAAGAAAACCTATAAGCAGTACATATCGAATTTTGACGATTATCTGGAGAAGGTAAGCCTGGCGCAGTCCAATGTGGGAAGCATGCAGAAAAGGCTTGAGCTGACAGAGAATCGTATGAAGAACCAGCAGACCACCGTGGAGGAGCTGAAGTCCAACAACGAGGACAGGGACATCTCCGATGTGATCATCGACTATTACGCATCCTACAACGCCTACACGGCCAGCCTTACCGCGGCGGCCAAGGTGGGCAAGCAGACCCTGCTGGATTACTTATAAGGAGAGAGACTATGAAGGCAAAGACAAGAATATTTGGCGACATCGAAATCGCAGATGAGAAGATCATTACATTGGAAAAGGGCATGATCGGATTTCCGGACCTGAATCATTTTGCACTGATCTTTGACGAGGAGAAGGAACAGAAGGAGACCTCCATCATGTGGCTGCAGTCCATGGACGAACCGGATATCGCATTTCCGGTGATGATGCCCCACGCGGTGTTGGAGGACTATCATCCCAATGTCAGCGAGGAAATCTTAGCACCTCTGGGAAAATTGACCGAGGAAAACACCTACATGCTGGTGACAGTCACCGTACCGAAGAAGGTGGAGGATTTTTCCGTGAATCTGAAGGCACCTATTGTTATCAACATGGAAAACCACAAGGGCGTACAGCTGATCGTGGAGGACGATTACCCCATCAAGTACAAGGTGTACGATGTGATCAAGAGCAAAAAAGAAAAGGCAGGTGAATAAGATATGCTGGCATTAACCCGAAAAAAAGGCGAGGCCTTAGTCATCAACAACAATATCGAAATCACCGTACTTGAGATCCGCGGTGATCAGATCAAGATCGGTATATCCGCACCGAAGGATGTGCCGGTATACCGCAAGGAGGTTTACCTCCAGATCCAGAAGGAAAACGAAGAGGCACTGCAGGTAAACAGCCTGGAAGCACTGAAAAACATTATAGGATAATTTTGTGGAGGGTGTTAACTTTTGGGGAACACCCTCCGATAACCATATTAGAAGCAAGGACATGAGATCGAGGGTGAAGACAAGGAGGGAATCATCATGGCAATAGAAGCAATCCGGGGTGCAGCAATGACATATCAGGGAAGTGCGTCAACTGCAGAGGCTGTAGAAGAGAGCCGCCCTAAGGCTGAACAGACACAGATCGTCAACACGGCAGAGGCAATTGCTGCGGAAACCACATCATTGAACACGAAGCAGACCAGCGGAGAGGGAAGCGATTCTCCCCAGAGCCGCAGTCAGGACCAGCGCAACGCCCAGATCAAGAAAGCCGTGGAAGATATCAATAAGAAGGCAAACAATTCCGAGGCTATTTTTGGAATCCATGAGGCCACCAACCGGGTGATGATTAAGATCGTAGACAAAAACACTAAGAAGGTAATCAAAGAACTCCCACCGGAAAAGACACTGGACATGATCGCCAAGGTCTGGGAGCTGGCAGGCCTTATGATTGATGAGAAAAGATAAAGGAGGAATCAGCTATGGCAATGAGAGTATCCGGATTGAATTCCGGTCTTGATACCGATGCGATCGTGCAGGAGCTGGTATCCGCATATAGTAAGAAAACAGAGAAATACGAGAAAGAGCAGACGAAGCTGGGCTGGAAGCAGGAAATCTGGAAGGGATTAAACACCAAGGTCAACAGCCTCTATAAGAGCGTGGGTGACATGCGTTTTTCCAGCGCCTACAGCACCAAGAAGACCACATCCTCCGATGCCACGAAGGCTACGGTCTCCGCTTCGGGGGCGTCCGTTACCGGAACCCAGAAGTTACATATTATTTCCACGGCACAGTCCGGGTATCTGACCGGTGGGGTGCTGAACAGAGTGAAGCCAGGGAAAGATAAAGACGGCAACGATGACTGGAAGGTTCGCTTAGACACGAAGCTTACGGATCTGGGCTATGGCGGAAAGGAAACCTCGTTCAAGATTACCACATGGGATGAATCCAAGCAAAAAGAGGTGCAGAAGGATATCAAGGTTACATCAGACAGTACCATGAATGATGTCTTAAAACAGCTACAGGAGGCAGGATTGAATGCCAGCATAGATGAAGATAATGGAAGGATTTTCTTGAGTTCCAAGACTACAGGGCTGCATTCCAATTTTCAGATTGAGGCGGCTACAGCCAAATCCGTTCCGGATATGGATGAGAATGGAAATGTTATGCTGGGTGCGGATGGAAATCCGCTGATGAAAGACATAGATCTGTCGGACGACGAAAAAGCGGCATCCAAGAATCTCCTGAACCTGTTGGGGCTTGACTCATCGGAGACAGCTACGAACCGTGCCACAAAGATCGAGGGCAGCGATGCCAGAATCGTTCTGAATGGCGTTGAATTTACAAATAACAGCAACAACTTTACCATCAATGGTCTGAGCATTGCCGTTAGCGGGGTGACGGATGTGGCTTCGGATGTGTTGGATGCTTACGGAAGAATCGATTTTAGTAAGCTGAAGGATGATACCGCCATTACACTGACAACAGCCGTGGATTCCCAGGGCATTTACGATAAGATCAAGGATTTTCTGACCAATTACAACAACATCATCAACGAGATCACGAAGCTCTACAACGCAGATTCCGCCAAGGACTACGAGCCGCTGACGGATGACGAGAAGGATCAGATGTCCGATACGGAGATTGAGAAGTGGGAGACCAAGATCAAGGATTCCCTCCTTCGACGGGACAATTCCCTGGGCACACTGATGAATGCCATGACTTCTGCCATGAACCGGGGCATTACCATCAATGGCAGGGACTATGCTCTTTCCAGTTTTGGAATTTCCACATTGGGGTACCTGAATTCCGTGAAGAATGAGCAGAATGCCTACCATATTGACGGCGACGAGGATGATGAGAATACCTCCAGCAAGGAGGATAAGCTGATGGCTGCCATTACCGAAGATCCGGATACGGTAGTGGAATACATGAAGCAGCTCAGTAAGAATCTGTACGATGCTATCGACAAGCAGATGGCCGGAAATGATCTTCGGACCAGATACAGCATCTACAATGACAAGGAACTGGATAAACAGTACAACAATTATACCAAGACCATCAAGGAGTGGGAAGAGAAGGTTTCCGACAAGGAGGAATACTACTACAAGCAGTTTTCCAACATGGAGACAGCTCTTGCCAAGCTGCAGAGCCAGACCAGTTCCCTGAGCGGACTCCTTGGAACAAGTTAATCGGCGACAGGAGGAATCCCTATGATTCAGAACAAAGCGTTTGCAGCCTACAACAACAGCAAGATCATGACAGCGTCACCGGCAGAGCTGACACTGATGCTCTATGACGGGGCCATTAAATTTGCCAATATCGCCATCGTTGCCATCGAGAAGCATGACATCGAGAAGGCACATAATAATATTATGAAGACCGAGCGCATCATCATTGAGTTCCAGTCCACGCTGGATCACAAGTATCCGGTGGCCAAGGACTTCGATGCAGTCTACACCTATCTCATCCGGCGGCTTCGGGATGCCAACCTGAAGAAGGATCCCGAGATTCTTGAGGAGGTCCTAAAGCACCTTCGCACCATGCGTGATGCCTGGAAAGAGGTCATGGAGAAGACGGCAAACGGCACCAAGACCGATGTAAAAGAACAAGTATCATAAATGTTCAGGACAAGGAGTATATCATGCAGGAAACCTATCTTTCCATCATGTTACAGAGCCTGAAGAAAAAAGAACAGGTATTAAATGAGATTATCCGTCTGGATGATCTGCAGAAGAATCAGCTCACGAATGCGGAGAGCGAAGTCAGTGACTTCCACAAGACAGTGGAGGCCAAGAGTGCCTGCATCAAGCAGCTGGAGCAGTTGGACAGCGGCTTCGAGAAACTGTATGCCGAAGTGGCAGAGGAACTGCAGCAGAACAAGGAGCAGTACGCGGATCAGATCCGCCAGCTTCAGGAATATATCCGTATTGTGACAGACAAGAGCGTGGAGATCCAGGCACAGGAAGCCAGAAACAAGGATCTCATGATGCGCAAATTCTCTACTGTGAAGAGACATGCACATGATGTGCGTGCCAACAGCAGGGCAATTACCGGCTATTACAAGACCATGAAGCAGTCTGCCTACATGGATCCGCTTTATATGGATGGTAAGAAATAGCCACCACAACATCTGGTAGCTGGGGAGGGTTTTTCAAATTTTTTTAGAAAATTATCCCTTTTGCTATAAAGTATCGGAGTTTCCCTCCGATATATGTTACAAGTAAACAAAGAAATCATCTTTGGTTACGGAACCCGTGACAGAACGTCAGACGGAGCGTACGGCCGGAGGAGGGGACGTCACAAAATGTACCGCAAGGACGCGGGCATACAAAATTCAAGGAGGAATATATTATGGTAGTACAACACAACATGCAGGCGATGAACGCCAACAGAATGCTCAACGTAACAACATCTGCGCAGGCTAAGACAACTGAGAAGTTATCTAGTGGTTACAAGATCAACCGTGCAGCAGACGATGCAGCTGGTCTCTCTATTTCTGAGAAGATGAGAAAGCAGATCAAGGGTCTTGATCAGGCTTCCACCAACGCACAGGATGGTATCTCTGCAGTACAGACCGCTGAAGGTGCATTAACAGAAGTTCATTCTATGTTACAGCGTATGAACGAGCTGGCAGTACAGGCAGCCAACGGAACAAACAGTGAGTCAGATCGTAGCTCCATCCAGGACGAGATCGACCAGCTGACAACCGAGATTGACCGTGTCGCTGAGACAACTAAGTTCAATGAGACTTACCTGTTGAAGGGCAACGGCAAGACCTCTGAGGTAAATATCGCAGCTAAGGATGCAGGTATTAAGGGAACACTGAAGGGTGTTGGAACCGGTAAAGTTACATTTACAATGGCAGCACTGAAGTTTGGCGATACAATTACCATCGGATCTAAGGGTTATACCATTGGTACATCAATCCAGACAGTAAAGGATATTGTTAGCGGCAAGGCTGGTACTGCTACTGATTATGTAAAAGATACTGCATATGCTAAAGATGCAAAGATTTCCATCAATGGTACAGAATATACGGTTGCCGAAGATTCAACTAAAGAGGATAAGACAGAAAATATTCTTACCAAAGAGCATATTGCTGACTTAATCAGTGATGGAGATAAGGTTGTCATCGGAACACAGACAATGGTGGCAATGACGGAAAAAAAGGCTAATGGTATTGGTGATAATGACGCTTCTGTTATTTCTGCACAGAAGGCATATCAGTTAATCAATGCAGAATTGATTAAGGCAAGTTCCATTGGAGCAGATGCTGGTAATGAGGCAAAAAAAGGAGCTGAAATCACAGATGCGACTGCTCTCGGAACCAATGGAGCTGATTGGTCAAAGGCAACTCAGTATAGCAAAGATATTACCCAGGTTTCTTTCCAGCTTACCGAAGGTAAGCGTGAGGTAACTCAGGGCTTACAGATTTCTCTTCATGTAGGTGCTGACGCAGATGAGACCAACAAGATTTCTACCACCATTGATACCATGAACTCTTCAGGACTTGGAATCAAGGGACTGAATGTTGTTGATAACACCGGCGCTAAGGCTACATATGCAATCGATTCTATCGCAGATGCAGTAGCTAAGGTATCTGCACAGAGATCTGCTCTCGGTGCTGTTCAGAACAGACTTGAGCATACTATCAACAACCTGGATAACGTAGTTGAGAACACCACAAGTGCTGAGTCACAGATCCGTGATACAGATATGGCTGAGACTATGGTACAGTACAGCAAGAACAACATTCTTGCACAGGCTGGCCAGTCCATGTTAGCACAGGCT
>ONEJ01000060.1 GCA_900316805.1 uncultured Lachnospiraceae bacterium | reverse complement strand
TACACACATTCGGAATCCGTTGATTTTCCAAGGAAAATCACAGGGTCATCAATCAAAGATTGGTGACAGTCCTCATGTGTGTGCGGGGCAACAAGTCAGAGCTCTTATCCTGCAAGCAGGAACGAGTTCTGACCTTTTGCCCCTTGTATTATATGATATAACGGAATCAGAGGTGACATCATGGCAAATTATATTAATTTACAACCCACAGATCTGACCTATTTATCATGGTCCCTATCCCGGTCATCATCTGGTACAGCCGGAAGCTTTCTTAAATCTTATGAGGAAATCAATGAGAAAAAATATTATTATAAAATGTCTAATTACGACAGTGTCAGAGGCGTGATCGGTCATGAGAGAGTAAAATGACCTTTGAAACCTATTACGAAATTCTGCATCATGATGGAGAGGATAAATTCGGATTTATTGAGAGAATGGGCTTGCAGGACTATTTTTATCAAGTGTTTCTTTTGGATTATATAATCTGAAACTGGTACCAAAGACGTTTCGGCAGAAGGTGACGATGCCGTCAAGGGCGCAGCTGTTTCAAGGGTTGGAAAATGCAAAAGGTGCTGTCCCGGAGGAATACTGGGATTGCAAATGTTGATTTATGCGAGATGTGAAGGAGATAGAGCTTGAAAAAAATACTGATCACAAACGATGATGGAATAAGTGCAGATGGCCTGATCCGTCTCGCAGAAGCGGCGAAGGATTTCGGAGAGGTGTGGGTTGTGGCACCGGATGGACAGCGCAGCGCCATGTCCCACAGCATCACATTACGGCATGCGGTGGAGGCCTGGGAATGTGATTTTCCGGTTTCCGGTGTTCATGCATATGCCTGTGATGGAACTCCTGCGGACTGTGTCAGAATCGGCGTGTTAAATATCGTTCCCGGAAAACCGGATCATGTGTTTTCCGGGATCAATTATGGCTATAATACGGCTACGGACCTGCAGTATTCCGCTACCGCCGGGGCAGCCTTTGAGGCGGCATTTCAGGGAATCCATACCATTGCCTTTTCCGAGGAGGCCTGTGAGTGTCATGAGGTGACGGACCGGTATCTGAAGGAAATCATGGCAGAGCTGCTTCCAAAAACTCTCGGCATTAACCAGATATGGAATGTGAATTTCCCCGGCTGCATTCTGTCGGAATGCAGGGGGATCCTTCGGGACAGAACCGTTTCCACGGAAGTGTTTTACAGGGATCGCTACAATGAGACGGTGGTTGCCCCGGGGAGGATTTCTTATATGGTGGAGGGAATCCGCAATTACGAGGACTCGGATGGTACGGATCTGAAAGCAATATTTGACAATTATGTTTCTGTGGGTGTTGCCTCTAATATTTCTTAACGGTAGTCCACCTCAATATCTCCGGTATTGTTTTCGATGATGAGTTTGCTGCCGCTGTAGCCGTCGCACTTATAGCTCTTGCGGTAGTTCTTGTCATTGACACTGACCTCTCCAATGTCGGTGGAAAGGTTCATCTGGTAATTCGAAAGGTTCTCTGCGCTTACGGAAACATCGCCTACATCATTGGAGATTTCCATGTTCTGAAAACTGCTGTCTTCAAAATCCACATCCCCAACGGCAGCCTCTGCTTTTACCTGATCAAAGCTGCAGTCTGTGACGTCGATATCTCCCACATCTGCATTCAGTACAAGGCTTTCAGCGGAAATACCATCCAGATTCACATCCCCGACATTTGCATCGATCTGCAGATTCTGCAGGGAATCCGGGACGGTGACGGTTACGGTGCATTTTTTATTTCCGGTAATGCTGTTAAATTTAAGGTTCTTCTGTTTCAAGGTCAAAGTGTTGTCTTTTACCTCATATTCCGGTATCAGCTTTTCGTTGGCAGCATAGCTGATGGAATAACTTTCTCCTGTGGTCACGGTAAGATTCATGACATTGACATCGGCGGTAATATTGGAAAAGGAATTCAAAGTTATGGTATCATTCTTGAGATTTCCCACACTTTCCGTTCCGTTATGAGAGAGTATCCCCGTGATTCCTTTTGCCAGGGAAACACCCCAGCCGATCACGTGGTAACAGGTGCCACCGATTATGCAGAGGACGGTGACGAAAGTCAGTATGGTAAGGTAAATATTTTTTTTCATAGTATCAAGTCTCCTGATTTTTTGAATATCGGTCTAGGCGGGCTTATTTCGCCAGCAGATTTCTCACCAGCGTATGGATAATTCCGGCAATGGGCCAGATGATCCAGGTAATGTACCAGTCGAAGCTCAAAAAGCTCCAGATCAGATACAGGCAGGTGACGGTGGGCCAGTAGACGGACATCACAGCAGCGGCGGTTTTATTGATATACTGTGGCTCATTCTGCTGGTTTGGCACATAGCTTCCCCCTACAGTGCCCTGGTCATTCAGGTGCAGCAGCTGCTTGTAGCTTCCGAGCCGCATGCTTCCCATGACAATGAGAAACACACCCACAGCCACAAAGATAAACAGGAAAGCGCCGGAACAATCCTCCCAGAAAGGTGAGGAACCCCATACAGCATCAAAGATAATCGGAGGCAGCACACATAAGATGCATAAGATGATGCCCACCGTCAGCAGTGCTGCGTAGGTTCCCTTGTAGCTTTCCATTCTCTGGCTGATATATTCCGTGGTGGCAAAATCAGTGACACAGCGCTCTGTTTTTAGGTATTTCCATTTCTCTACAGAGATGTCGGAGTATACCAAAAGCCCTACGCCTATGGCAACGATCAGGAAAAGGGAGGCACCCGCCAAGGCATCCAGCAGATTCTCATATTGCGGAGAAAGCTCTGCAGCGGCACTTAAAAAAATTGGTCCACAGAAGGATAAAATGCAGAACATCACACCAAGTGCGGTAAGATATGCATGTTTGGCGTAGTCCGCAAGGCAGCTTTTTACATCCTCCAGGGAAATGCTTCTTCCTGCCGGCACCTGGCTGCCCTGCTGGATGAAGCTTGCAATTCCAAGATCTGCTGCCAGCTCATCCAGATTTCCGAATTCGGAAATGACGATGCCGATGGCTTCGTTTTCGGATTTCCCTTCCTCTTTTAATTCTGTATATTTGTCTTCCATCATCTGTAAAAGCTCGCTTTTGGCCCGGTAGACCTCCGGCGTATTTGGAAGATTCAGGAACATGCTTTCCAAATAGTTTTTAATCGTTTCCATTCTGGTTATCCCCTTTCAAAATAAATTTCTCAACGACTTCCTGTGTGAGTACCCATTCTTCACATTTTTCCCGGTAATACCGGCGGCCCGCCTCTGTGATGCGGTAATAGGTCCGGCGCTTGCCGGTGTCCGTACTCTGGCTGGAAAAGGACTCGATGTACCCATTTTTTTCCATCCGGGTAAATGCGGAGTAAAGCGTGGTCTCCTTGATGATATATTTTCCATCGGACAGAGTTTTAATCTGTTTGGAGATCTCGTAGCCGTAAGATGGCTGTTCCCACAGGAGGTAGAGAATCATGGTGTCATTGTAGCCACGGATCACATCGCTGCTGATGCCCATAGACGTTAACCTCCTTTGTAGTATTTATACTTTGTCTGACAATGTTACGTCTGACGTAGTATGATTGACGTAGTAAATATAACAGATAAAAAATATGTTGTCAAGAAGGATTTTGCAAATAAAGTGCTATAGATTGACAACTTGTACACTTAAGTCTAAGATGAAATTATGTTAGAAAATAATGTAGTTATAGAGGAAAACGCAGGTCATACACTTGGCCCTATTATAAGAAAAATCACATATGCCATCGCGGATCCCATACCCGGACAGAAAGTCAGCGGCTTTCTTAAGGAAAAGGGTTATTCCCAGCAGAATCTTGTGAATCTCAAGAAGGACGAACAGAGTATTCTGATCAACGGAAACTATGAACATCAGAATTATGTGCTGCAAAAAGGTGACCGTCTTACACTGCAGATCCGGGAGTCGGAGAGTTCCGACGGAATCCTTCCGGCAAAACTGCCTTTTACCATAGTCCATGAGGATGAGGATCTGTTCGTAATCGATAAACCGGCAGGAATGCCCATCCATCCCTCAAGAAACAATCCGGATAATTCCCTTGGGAATGCTCTGGCGTGGTATATGCAAGAAAAGGGAATTCCCTTTGTGTTCCGCTGCATCAACCGTCTGGACCGGGATACGTCCGGGCTTACCATCGTGGCGAAACATATGGTAAGTGCTGCTGTATTAAGCCGCATGGTGGCGGCAAAATCCAAGCCGGATGTTATCTGCAAGTCAAAGCTCAGATCGGGGAGTGGACTTGAGACACAGGGAATCCACAGGGAATACCTGGCAATTGTGCAGGGAAATGTTGAACCACCGGAGGGGGTGATCGATGCGCCCATTGCACGGAAGGAAAGCGCCTGCTTAGAGCGTGTTGTTGATTCCTGTAAGGGAAATCGGGCGGTTACCCATTACCGGAAAATTGCTGAGAAGAATGGAAACAGTCTGGTACTGCTAAAACTGGAGACGGGGCGGACACATCAGATTCGGGTGCATATGAAGTATCTGGGATACCCACTCATTGGAGATTTCCTGTATAATCCTGACTATGCCGATAATCAGATTGACCGCCGACAGGATAGGATCGAGAATACCACAATGGAAGGGGGAATGAAAAAAACACGGCTGAATGAACAATTAGAAAATAAGCTTCGGAGCAAAATATCGGAAAATAACTTGCAAGAAGGAAGCACAGAAATCGAACAGGAAGATTGTCAACAGTGCGAAGTGGAGAGACTGAGACAATACGACATCCGCCGTCAGGCTCTGCATGCCTGCCGCCTGCAGTTTCCCCATCCCATGACAGGAGAGTGGATGGAATTTACTGCACCACTCCCGGAGGATATGCAGTGGCTGTTGTAGAAAAACATTCGTAGAAATGGAAAGTATTCCTGTGTTGATTTTTCCTATATCCCAGTTGAGTATATTTTTCAAATTCTCTGCTTGCAGATATCCTGCAGGCAGCAGTGATCACAGTGGGGCGTGGTGCGGGCTGTGCAGACGTCCCGGCCATGCATGACAAAGCGGTGGCACAAATCATTTCCCTCCTCGGCAGGAACGATTTTCCACAGAGCCATCTCCACCTTCTTTGGTTCTTTGATGCCATCCACCAGACCGATGCGGTTGCAGAGCCGGATGCAGTGGGTGTCGGTGACGATGGCAGGTTTGTGGAACACATCCCCCATGATGAGGTTGGCGCTCTTGCGGCCTACGCCCGGCAGAGCCAGCAGCTTGTCAAAATCATCCGGCACCTGTCCATCGTAAGTATCCCGTAGAATCCGCATGCAGGCGCTGATATCCCTCGCCTTGCTTTTGCCGAGGCCGCAGGGGTGGACAATGGCTTCAATCTCCTCCACCGGGGCTTCGGCTAATGCGTTTACGTCGGGGAATTTCTCATATAATTTTTCTACCACTACATTGACTCTTGCGTCGGTGCACTGGGCGGCGAGGCGGACGCTGACCAAAAGCTTCCAGGCTTCGCTGTAGTCCAGGGTGCACTCCGCCACCGGGTATGCAGTTTTTAATCGTTTGATGACCTCTAAGGCTAATTCTTTTTTTCTCATGTTTTACCTTTATTTCTTCAAGATTCCGCTCTGATCAATCACTGCTATCAACTCCTGAATCGTCTCCACCGGCAGCACCAGGGCGAAACGGACATAGCCTTCTCCGACGCTGCCGAAAGCGTCTCCCGGGGTGCAGATGACGCCGGTTTTCTCCATCAGCTCCATACAGAATTCCTGGGAGGAGGAAAATCCTTCCGGAATACGGGCCCAGGCAAACATGGTTCCCTTGCTGTCAGGGACATTCCAGCCAATGGAGCGAAGTCCGCCACAGAGGGCATCCCGGCGATCCTGGTATTTCATGCACTGTTCCTTGACACCGTCCAAGGACCCCATCAGGGCTGCGATGGCTGCCCGCTGGATGGGCTCAAAAATACCGAAATCATATTGGGAACGCAGCAGCTTAATGGCGTCAATAATCTGTTTGTTTCCTACAAAGAAGGAAACTCGCGCGCCTGTCATATTGAAGGATTTGGAAAGGGAAAAGGCCTCGATTCCCACCTCCTTGGCGTGGTCATGCTCTAAGAAGGAGCCGCCGTAAACACCATCGTAAATAATATCTGAGTAGGCATTATCGTGAACCACGATAATATTGTATTTTTCCGCAAAAGAAATCAGTTCCTCATAGAATTCAGGCGGCGCAATGGCACAGACCGGATTGTAGGGGTAGGAAACCATGATGTATTTGGCCCGTCTGGCAATGTCCTCCGGAATCTCGTCAAAGCGGGGAAGAAAATCATTTTCCTCCTTCAGATCATAAAAATATAACTCTGCGTCTCCCAGATAAGCGCCTACTTCGAAAACCGGATAGCCCGGGTTTGGAAGGAGAACCACATCCCCCGGATTACACAGTGCCATGCCGATGTGGGCAACACCCTCCTGAGAGCCGGGCATAGCCACAATCTCATCCTCCGATAAGGTTACTCCAAAACGTCTCTGATAATAATCCTTCACAGCCGCTGTCAGCTCCGGAATATCCCGCAGAGTATAGTGGAATTTCTCCGGATCCTTTGCTGCTTCGATCAGCGCGTTCTGCACATGCTCTGCCACCGGGAAATCCGGTGTTCCTACAGAAAGGTTGTACACCTTCCGCCCGCTGGCCAGCAGCTGCTCCTTTTTCTCGTTTAATGCGGCAAAAATGCCTGTTTTAAAATGATCAAGCCGTGAGGCTGTTTCGATCTTCATTCTTTTGTGCCTCCTAATCTTTGTATACCGGTCTTTCCTTGTATTGAATCTGCAACGATTCAGAAACCCTCCGCACAGACGGGGATGGTTACATCCGGGTTGCCGCAGTTTGGCGAATAGCATCCTTGATTCATATATCAACAACATCATATTCACTGTACTGGAATAGTTGCCTGGATTTTACATACCGGATTTGGATATACTTCTTAGTGTAAGCCTTTTTGTGCGGGATTACAACATCAAAAAAGGAGATTTATTTGCACTTTTATATCTGTGAGACTATAATAGAGGATAGATTGGAATATATAAGGAATCGAAAAGTAAACGCAAGGATGATCTGTTTCCCATAATCTGTTTTGGATTATGGGCGTAGGAGGAACTAAGATAAATATGGCTTTGGAAGGAGAATAAAGAATATGAGCAGTAAACACATCGCAATTCCGGCACTTCTTAAGATCGGGCCGGGGGTTTTGAATCAGCTGGGGGAATATCTGAAGGAACTGGATCTGGAAAAAGTGGTCATTTTGTTTGGAAACGGCCTGATTGATATGTTCGGCACTGCAGTGATGGAATCCTTAAAGGATGCAGACATTGAGGTGGTGGAGTATCAGGAACTGGATACGGTGCGGCTGGAGGATCTGACAAGCCTTGCCTTTTCTTTCCCGGCGCGGGTGCAGGCGGTAATCGGTATCGGCGGTGGAAAAGTAATCGATGCGGCAAAATACTGCGGTTTCCTCCGGAACCTGGCCTTTATCAGTATCCCCACGTCGGCCTCCAGCGATGGATTTTCCAGTGCCAGTGCCTCCCTTCTGGTGGAAGGCCACAGAAAATCTGTTCCTGCCAGACTGGCCTACGGAATCGTGGTGGATACCCAGATCATCAAGAGTGCACCGAAGAAATTCATCTATTCCGGAATCGGTGATATGGTGTCAAAGATTACCGCCCTTTACGATTGGCTTTTTGAGGAGCAGCACGGTTATGGAAAAGTCAATGATTTTGCTGTGATGATTGCAAAAAAGGCGGTGAACAGCTTCGTGCGGACACCCTTTGCATCCATTGACGATGATCTTTTCCTGAAGGAACTGCTGGATTCCCTTGCCATGAGCGGCATCGCCAACGAAATCGCCGGCAGCAGTGCCCCCACCAGCGGCAGCGAGCATTTGATTTCCCATGCTCTGGACAAAATGCTGGAACAGCCGCAGCTCCACGGAATTCAGGTGGGGGTTGCCACCTATCTGATGAGCGTTGTCCATGACCACCGGTACAAGAGAGTGGATACGATTTTCACACAGACGGGTTTCTGGGATTATGTGAAAACACTTAAGCTGCGCAGAGAGGATTTTGAGAAGGCCATTGATCTGGCACCGACCATCAAGCCTTTCCGGCATACCTATCTGCATGAGCAGCAGTATCGGGATAAGGCGAAGGAAGTACTTCGGACGAATCCGCGGCTGCAGGAGATACTCGTGTAGCAGTTCGTAAATAATCCGGTCTATTTCGAAACTGCTACACGAGTATAATCCGAACGAAATAACCGCCTGTTGCGCTGGCCTGCTTTCCCGATAGCACAGTTGTAAAAGTCTCAGCGTAGCTGGTGGATGGAATGTTGAAGATAGATGGTAAGGGGACTGAGGTTTAAGGAAAAGTCAGTTTTTACCATAGTTATGTTTCGAATAGGATGATGTTTTGACTAGGATGATGTTTTGACTAGGGGGATGAAAGATGAAGAATCGTATTCTAGGCTATCGAACAAGAATTGATGAGATTATTGAGAAAAATGCACCGGATACAAACTGGCAGGAGCTTCTGAATGAGCATTTGGTGCAGGTTGGCTTCTTTCAGCATGAGCGGTTGGTGCATCTTTTGGTAACATTAGCCTTTGCACTTTTTGCCATTATGACTATTTTTGTGACGATGTTTTCGCCAACCCCGGGACTTTTTGCACTGACAATTTTGTTTCTGGTGCTTTTGATCCCATACATACAGCATTACTACCTGCTGGAAAATGAAACACAGAAAATGTACGTTCAGTATGATAAGATTTTGGCACATATCCGAGAAGAGAAGGGTGCCCAAAAATAAACACGATCTGTGGTTTATAACTTTATATGCTAGTACACTGAATACTAAGTAATTGATTCATATGAGCAGTCTGCGATTCCGATAGCACATGCCCAAAAGCCCGAGCGTAGAGAGTGGATATTGACTTCCTCCGCCATTTTTTATGCAGTGAGGAGTAAAAAATGGGCGGCAGGAGACGAAAACCCCAGCTAATGCCCAGAAATTTAGAAAGAGAGGTGCATATGAAAGCATTATTTAATGATTCAGGTAACATACAGTGACCACGCCCAAAACAACGGCATACAATAAGGGTAACGCAGATGATTGGAGATCATCAAGATGAAATTTATGACGCCTGCAGCATACGCGAAGCTTGCCGGAAGCAGCAGTTACCCGGACATATCCGGAAGAGTTTATTTTATGAGGGAGCAAAGTGGCACGGTTGTGGCCGCGGAGGTGCGGAACGTGACGGATGAGGCGGGAAAACCGGCACAGGGATTTCTGGGATTTCACATTCATGAGGGAGCAGTCTGTGCAGGAAATGAGCAGGATCCCTTTGCCGATGCCGGAGCCCATTACAGCAAGGCGAAGGTGCTGCATCCCGACCATGCCGGGGATCTGCCGCCCCTTCTCTTTTCCGATGGATTTGCCTGGATGCAGGTCTATACCGGACGTTTTAAACCGGAGGAAGTGATCGGAAAGACCGTGGTGCTCCACGGGATGCCGGATGACTTTCACACCCAGCCCTCGGGAGATTCGGGGATGAAAATTGCCTGTGGCGAGATTGTTCCGTGGAGACCCTAATCCTTTGTTATGTAACGGAATTATGCCTTGTCCTTATTCTCACACTTAAGCAGAATGACAATTCCAACGAGGTACACCGCCGTACAGACCAGGCTGCCCTCCATGCCGAAGCTGCCGCCGTTTAACAGCGGTTTCCCCTCCGTCATAGTTGTCACGAACAGGGAATTGCCAAGGGGCATGCCGCTGACCTGAATGCCGTAGAAATTTCCCTGTACCAGATTCCAGATGGTGTGGAAGGCTCCGATTCCCCAGATACTTCCTCTGCGGACAAAATATAAAGAAGCAAAAATTCCAAAGAGAGTTAAGTTAATAAATGCCAGCACAGTGATTCCGCTGTTCATAAGGTGCAGGCTGGCAAACAATAAGGAATTGGCAAGTACTGCCGCGTACACCGGATATCTTCTGGCGTAGGAACCGAGATAATAGCCGCGGCAGAGCACTTCCTCCGCCATTCCCTGTACCATATACCCAAGCAGGTAAAGGGCAAAGATACCGATGGAAAAGTCCGGTGCAATTCCTGAAAACTTAAGCCCACCAAATAAGAAACTGAGCAGAACACAGGCAGAAAACATGAGAAAGCCTGCCAGCAGACCGAAGGCATATTCCTTTACGATATCCTTTTTGATAAAACCAAGGGTACGAAGCTTACGCTTCTGAATAAAACGGCAGAACAAAAAGACAATACCGATCAGGGCGGCATCGGACAACAGCATCACGACCATATACCAGTCGCTGGAGGTCAGCCGCTGGGACAGTTCCATTGCCGCCTGGGATGCTGCCTGAACATCTCCCGCTTGTAATGCTGCCTGATAGGCTTTGTCGTTAAACATGGCAATGATCTGTACCGGTCCCACCACAATACTCTGGGCAATGGTTGCCACGAAGAATACGGCGATGAATACCAGAATCTCCAGAATCCAGACCATTCCCTTTTTACCTTGCGCTGTTTCCTCGATGGAACGCGATCGTGCAATAAGATCTTTCATTTTCTAATCCTCCTCGTAATAATTTCATAATACATGTTTGATTATAGCAGATGAAAGGCTGCTTGTGTCTTAACGTTTTCTTAACATTTCCTGCACAATTATAGGATTATGAGAGTAATTTAATCCTTGAGCAGAGAGATTGAGGCATTCATAAAATCAAAGGTTAAGGGGCATGGATTGGAATTGTAATTTCGCATAAAATCCGCTATACTAAGGAAAATGATTGACATAGGTATTGGAGGTAGTGGATATGAAGCAGCCCATAGCAATAGGTGTCGAAAATTATAAGACCATTATAGAAAATAACTACTATTATGTCGATAAAACGTGGATGTTAAAGGAACTTTCTGACCAGAAGGGAACCGTGAATATCTTCACTCGCCCGAGACGTTTCGGAAAAACCCTGACCCTCAGCATGATCCGTACCTTCTTCGAGGATGAGAGAACCTATGAGGGGGAGAAGCTAGACAACAGCCGGTATTTTGAGGGGAAAAAGATCATGGATGCCGGGGAGAAATATACCAGCCAGCAGGGGCAGTATCCGGTCATCAAGCTGTCCTTAAAATCTGCGAAGCAGCCGAACTATGACATGGCATATGGATGTCTCAGGGACGAGATTATTTACGAGTATGACAGACACCGCTATGTGCTGGAGGGAGATCGGCTGACAGAAGAAGAGAAGGAGAATTACCGGAAGATTTTAAGTGAGAAGGCTGATCCGGATAAGTATGCCACAGCCATCCGGCAGCTTTCCTTCTGTCTGAAAAAGTATCATGGCAGGAATGCCATTATCCTCATCGACGAGTACGATGTTCCATTGGAAAATGCCTACTTCCGCGGCTTTTATAATCAAATGATCGATTTCGT
>ONEJ01000057.1 GCA_900316805.1 uncultured Lachnospiraceae bacterium | reverse complement strand
ATGTGTCAGGTTTTCAAAGAAAGCCTGACATGCAGCGTCCGCCCTTTGCCGAAGGCAAATATGCATGGGCGGATGTTCCCGATATGTCATAAGGAGGAAATATATGGCAGACAATGGATTTAAACCCTTCCAGTTTGCACAGATGAAGGAAGAGAAAAACAATCCAGACAAGACGGCGGTAGCCATCTCCTATGAACCCGGGGAGGCGGCACCGAAGATTCTGGCCACCGGTAAGGGGCGGGTGGCGGAAAAAATCATTGAGACAGCGAAGGAAAACCGGGTGCCCACCTACAAGGACAATAAACTGGCATCCACTCTTTCCAAGCTGCAGATCGGGGAGATGATCCCGCCGGAGCTGTATGAAGTGGTGGCGGAGATTCTTGTCTTTGTGGACGATATGGACCGGATGAAAGCGAAGCTGACCCAGACCAGATAAGATAAGATAAGATAAGATAAGAGGAGAGGGTATGAACAAAAGACAGGTGGGAAATGCCTATGAGATTCTTGCTGCAGACTATCTGCGCCGGCAGGGCTATGAAATTCTGGAGCAAAACTTCTACTGCCGGGGCGGCGAGATTGACCTGATCGCAAGGGAAGGGGAATATCTGTGCTTTGTGGAGGTGAAATACCGGACGGGGGAGGATTATGGTTTTCCGGAGGAGGCAGTAACCTTCGGCAAACAGCAGAAAATGATAAGAACTGCCCGGTATTATCTGATGAAGCACGGATACAGCATGGATACCTCCTGCCGGTTTGATGTGGTGGCTGTCTGCGGAGAGAAAATTACCTTATACCGCAACGCATTTGGAGAATAAATGGATGGAATACAGAGATTTTGTAAAAAAGAATGACGGGCAGGTGCTGGCACTTCGCAGGGAAGGCACACTGCCGCTTTTGTATTATCCCCTTCTGGAGGGGACGAAGGTGGTACAGCACGCCTTTACCACCAGAGAGGGCGGTGTCAGCAGGGGAATTTATGAGAGCCTGA
Source organism: uncultured Lachnospiraceae bacterium (assembly GCA_900316805.1). Taxonomy (GTDB): domain Bacteria; phylum Bacillota; class Clostridia; order Lachnospirales; family Lachnospiraceae; genus Roseburia. Next base: position 8,769 of record ONEJ01000057.1, on the reverse strand, counting down.
ATCTGAGTTTTACCAGAGGTGATGAAGAGAGTGCTGTCATGGAAAATTACAGGCGTGTTGCCGACAGCTTTCACACCACGGTGGAGAACATGGTCTGTTCGGATCAGACCCACACCACCAATGTTCTGCGGGTGGACAAAAGCTATGGTGGCTGCGGGGTCACAAGGCCAAAGCCCTATGGGGATGTGGATGGTCTGATCACCGACGAGCCGGGGCTGATTCTTGCCACCTTTTATGCGGACTGTGTACCTCTTTTCTTCGTGGATCCAAAGCACCGGGCCATCGGACTGTCCCATTCCGGCTGGAGAGGCACCGTGGGCAGGATGGGGGCCGTGACCCTGGAAAAGATGTGCGAGGAATTTGGAACGGATCCGGGGGAGGTCTACGCGGCGGTGGGCCCTTCCATCTGCCAGGACTGCTATGAGGTGGGGGCAGAGGTGGCGGATGCCTTTTACAGGGAATTTCCGGGACATGAGGGAGAAATCCTTCTGGATAAGGGAAAGGGAAAATACCAGCTGGATCTGTGGAAATGCAATGAGCTGATCCTGCTGGAAGCAGGGGTGAAAGAAGAAAAACTTGCGGTGACCAATATCTGTACCTGCTGTAATCCCGGTCTGCTCTTTTCCCATCGGGCAAGCCACGGAAAACGCGGGAATCTTGGGGCTTTTCTGATGCTCCGGGAGGAAAAAGAATCAGATTAAAAAAATCTTAAGAAAATATTTCATGGTTGTTAAATAACGATTTCGCCAGATATGATACACTTTCCAAAGAAACGGAGTTTGTACTTGTGGGAGGAGTCGTTTTGGTGACACAGCCATTATTTATGAAAATAAAAGAGATGATCAAGCAGATGGCTGTGGCCGGAACGAAGGGGGAACGGCTGCCATCGGTGGCGGAGTTTTCCTCCAGACTTGCGGTGAATCCAAAGCTTGTGGAGCGGGTATTTACGGAACTGCAGGAGGAGGGATACGTAAGGCGGGAAGAGGATGGAACCCTTTATCCTGCAGACAAAAGGATGGCAGCAGATACCAGGGAAAAGGAACTTTTGCAGCAGTTTGATCAGGTGGTAAGGCAGCTTCTGGTGCTTTCGGTACAACCGGAGGAGCTTTCCGAACGGGTGAGGGGACTGACAAAAAGGAGACAGGAATCTTGATAGAAGTAAATCAGCTTGTGAAAAAATATGGGGATTTCCGGGCATTGGACGGGGTGAATATGAATGTGGGCACCGGGGATATTTATGGTCTGGTGGGACCCAACGGTGCCGGAAAATCCACCCTGATCCGGCATCTGACCGGGATTTTAAAGCAGGATGCCGGGGAGGTGTTTATTGGGGGGAGCCCGGTCTATGAGAACCGGCAGGTGAAGGAGCGCATCGCCTATATTCCCGATGAACTTTTCTATTTCCTGCAGGCAGATACATTGGAAATGAAGCGGTATTATGAGGGAATTTATCCTTCCTTTGATGAGAAAATGTTCTATCGGATGCAGGAATTTTTTCCGGAGATCGATATGCACCGCAACATCCGCAGGCTTTCCAAGGGGATGCAGAAGCAGGTGGCCTTCTGGCTGGCGGTGTGCTGCAGACCGAAGGTGCTGATTTTGGATGAGCCTTTAGATGGACTGGATCCGGTTATGCGGCGTCAGGTATGGAGCATTCTCATGGCGGAGGTGACAGAGCGGCAGCTTACGGTGTTAGTGTCCTCCCACAACTTAAGGGAACTGGAGGATGTCTGTGATCATGTGGGAATCATGAATCACGGCAGGATCATCATTGAGCGGTCCTTATCGGAGCTGCAGGGGAATATCAGCAAGATCCAGGTGGCCTGTGAGAGCGGGATGCCGAAGCTGCCGAAGCAGTTTCAGGTGTTACATATGTCCAACATTGGACGAGTCTACACGCTGATCGTGAAGGGAGATCCCAAGGAGGCGGCTTCGTCCATCCGCGGGGAAGAGGGGTATCCGCTTCTGGTGGACGTTCTGCCTCTGACCTTGGAGGAGATTTTTATTTATGAGATGGGAGGCCGGGATTATGAGGTCAAAGACATCCTTTTTTAATAAAGCGATTTACAAAAAGAATATGACTCTGTACTGGCCGATTCCGGTGTGCTATCTGCTGTATGAATTGATCCGGCTTGTGGGCTCTCTCTGGTTCGGCCTCAGGCAGAGTGCCGCTTCGGGAAATGATGCCATGTCCACCCTGTTTTCCAGCCTGGCAGTGGGGAATAATCTGTGCATGGTGGCAGTGGTGGCTGTGCTTATCGGAATGGCCATGTTCGGATATCTTTTCTCTGTGAAAAGTGCCAATATGATCCATGCCCTTCCGGTAACCAGAACAGAACTTTATGTGACCAATGTGGTTAGCGGACTGACCTGCATTCTTCTGCCCCAGCTGCTGGTGTTTCTGGTGTCGGTGGTGTTCTGCCTGACCCGGGGAATCACCTGTGTCCAGTATCTTGCCCAGTGGCTGTTTGGCATGGCTTCGGCGGGAGTTTTCTTTTATAGTCTGGTATGCTTTTGCATCATGATTACAGGACTGCTGGCGGCGCTGCCCTTTTTGTTCCTGCTGATCAATTATCTGAGTGTAGGAATTGTTCTGGGGACTCAGTATGTACTTTCCTCTTTGGGGTATGGGCTTTTTTACTCCGGGGTAAAACAGGACTCGCTGGGATACCTGTTATCACCCCTTGCCTATCTGACGGAGATGGTGGGATTTCGGGTCAATTATGCAGTCAGTGACAATGGAAATACCACGGTTCTTTCCGCGGCCTTTGAGGGCACGGGAAGCATTTTGCTCTATATAGCGGCAGCAGTGGTGCTGTACATGCTGGCGTGGTATGGGTATCAGAAGAGACAACTGGAGCGCACGGGGGATCTTTTGACCTTTGGGTGGATCAGACCGCTGTTTCGCTGGGGCTTTGGCATGGCCGCAGGCTTTTTTGCCGGCATCCTGATATCCAATTTCCTGGGAGACGTTGCCGTGAGGGTGCCGGAACCGGTGGTGTTAGGGCTGGTTCTGGTGACGGGAATCATCGGTTTTTACATTGCGCAGATGCTGATCCAGAAATCTTTCCGGGTATTTCGTCTGAGGCGTTTGAAGGAATGCTTTGTTTTTGGCCTGGTGGTGTGCGGCTGCTTTGGGGCAATGTACGGAATTGGGTACAGCCAGCAGCAATACATTCCGGATGAGAGCCAGGTTACGTCTGCTTATGTGTATATGAATTATCCGGCAGAGTTTCAGGGGGCGGATGTGAAACGGGTGATAGAGATTCACAAAGAGATCCTTTCCCACAAGAAGGAGTTTCGGCAGACCTTTGGGCAGCAGAAAAATGTCACGTCTCTGCGTTTGACCTACTGCCTGAAGGATGGAAGTGTCCTTTCGCGCTCTTACCGGATTCCTGTGGGGGAGGAAGTCTCCGGCCGGCTGGGCAGCAAGGTGTTTGCCTGTGAAGCAGCACCGGACAGTTTTATGAAATATATGGTGGGTTTTGATTACGATCAGATCACGGAAATTGAGGATGCACAGATCGAGTTCAGGAATAAAAACCAGAATTATGCGAACCTGTCCATAGATGAGGAAGCAGCCCGCAAGCTGTATGAGGCAGTGCAAAAGGATGCACAGGCGGGAACAATCCAGAAGTATAATCTGGAGAATTACTTTGAGAACGATGGGGGGACTACGAATCAGTATGCATGTGCCTATCTGACCATCTATCTGAAGCACACAGGTACAGACTGGGTAGATGTGTATACACGGTACCAGACAGATACACATACTGACACCAGCCAGCAGTGGGAAAACTATGAAGCTCCGGCCGAGACCAGCGGATCTTTATATATGAAATTTGGTGCAGATTGTGAAAATGTCATGAAGGCGCTGGTGGAAAATGGGGTAATTTCCTCGGTGAATGACATTATTTTTTCGATAGAAGACTAAACAACCGTGGCTGGTACTTTACAACTGTCTTTGGTTATTGTAAAATCAAGCGGGTAGCACCTGCTTGATTTTTGTTTTTGAAAGGGAAAAACATAAATCAGATACACAGCAGGCAAGTGAAACATGGAAGTGAGGTAGTCAATGAGCAGACCAATCGTAGCCATTGTCGGGCGTCCGAATGTGGGAAAATCCACACTTTTCAATACGCTGGCGGGAGAGCGGATCTCCATCGTAAAGGATACGCCGGGCGTCACCAGAGACAGAATATATGCGGATGTGACATGGCTAAATTATCATTTTACATTAATTGATACCGGTGGAATTGAGCCGGACAGCGGGGATGTGATTCTTTCCCAGATGCGGGAGCAGGCACAGATCGCCATTGATACGGCTGATGTCATCATGTTTATTACCGATGTGCGTCAGGGGCTTGTGGATGCGGATTCCAAGGTGGCTGATATGCTGCGCCGTTCCAAGAAGCCGGTGGTACTGGTGGTCAATAAGGTGGACAGCTTTGAGAAATATATGCCGGATGTTTATGAGTTTTACAATCTGGGAATCGGGGATCCACACCCGGTGTCAGCAGCCTCCATGCTGGGACTTGGAGACATGCTGGATGAGGTGGTTAAATATTTCCCGGAGGATTCTGCCACAGATGAGGAGGACGACCGTCCCAAGGTGGCCATCATCGGAAAACCCAATGTGGGAAAATCTTCCCTCATCAACAAGCTGGCCAATGAGGACCGTGTGATTGTGTCGGATATTGCGGGAACTACAAGAGATGCCATCGATACAGACATTAAATACGATGGAAGAGAATATGTATTTATAGATACGGCAGGGCTCAGACGCAAAAATAAGATTAAGGAGGAAATCGAACGCTACAGTATTATCCGGGCAGTGACTGCCGTAGAGAGAGCCGATGTGGTGATCCTCGTGATCGATGCCATCGAGGGCGTGACGGAGCAGGATGCAAAGATTGCCGGAATTGCCCATGAACGGGGCAAGGGAATCATCATTGCCGTCAACAAATGGGATGCCATTGAGAAGGATAATTCCACCGTGAAGAAATACACGGAGCGGATCCGTCAGGTCTTAAGCTTTATGCCTTACGCGGAAATCCTGTTTATTTCTGCCAAATCAGGACAGCGTCTCAATAAGCTCTTTGATCTGATCGATATTGTCATTGAGAACAACAGTATGCGTGTTGCTACAGGTGTGCTCAATGAAATTGTCACGGAGGCCGTTGCCATGCAGCAGCCGCCTACGGATAAGGGAAAGCGCTTAAGGATCTATTATGTGACCCAGGTTTCTGTGAAGCCTCCTACATTCGTGGTATTTGTCAACGATAAGAATCTGATGCATTTTTCCTACACCAGATATCTGGAGAATCGTATCCGTGATACCTTCGGATTCCGGGGTACGGCACTGAAATTTATTACAAGAGAACGAAAGGAAGACGCGCAATGATAATCGCAAGAATCATCTCTCTGGTGATCGGCTACGCCTTTGGCCTGTTCCAGACGGGATATATATACGGAAGAACGAAAGGAATCGATATCCGTAAGGAAGGAAGCGGCAACGCAGGTACCACCAATTCCCTTCGCGTGCTGGGCAAAAAGGCCGGCGCCATCACATTTTTAGGAGATCTGTTTAAAGCTATTTTTTCGGTTCTTCTGGTGAAACTGATTTTTCAGAATACCTACCCGGATTTTGTCAAGGTGCTGGAGCTGTATGCGGGCTTTGGTACAGTATTGGGACATAATTTTCCTTTCTATCTGCAGTTTAAGGGAGGAAAGGGGATTGCCTGTACTTCAGGTATGATCCTTGCAGTGCTTCCCATTTCCGCTCCGGTGTCACTGGTGTTATTTATCGCTGCGGTGGCCATTACCAGATACGTGTCCCTGGGCTCAATCCTGGTGGTGTGCAGTTACCTGATTCAGGTAATCATTTTTGGACAGCTGGGCTATATTCACCTTTCCGGGGCATCGCTGGTGGAGTTTTATATCATCAGTGCCTGCTTTACCGGCATGGCGCTCTGGAAACACAAAGATAACATCAAACGCCTGTTAAATGGTACAGAGAACAAGCTGGGCGCAAAGAAGAAGGAGGTCTAGGATGGCAAAGGTTGGAGTGATCGGTGCGGGAAGCTGGGGAATTGCCCTGACAAAGCTTCTACACACAAATGGAAATGAAGTGACCGTCTGGTCCATTGTAGAAGATGAGATAAATATGCTCCGGGAAAAACACGAGCATGTGGATAAGCTTCCGGGCGTAAAGCTTTCCGAGGATATTATTTTTACCACAGACCTGAAGGAAACGGCAGCGGATAAGGAGGTGCTTGTCCTGGCAGTTCCTTCTGTATTTACCAGAAGCACGGCAAAAAGCATGGCGTCCTTTGTGCAGGAAGGGCAGATCATCGTATGTGTAGCCAAGGGCATTGAGGAAAATACCCTGATGACCATTACCGATGTGGTAAAACAGGAGATTCCAAAGGCGGATGTGGCGGTAATGTGCGGTCCCTCCCATGCGGAGGAAGTGGGCATCGGCCTTCCCACAACGGTGGTGGCCGGAGCCGAAAGCAGAGAGACGGCGGAGAAAATCCAGGATCTGTTTATGAACGAGGTATTCCGGGTGTATACAAGCCCGGATATGCTGGGGATGGAGCTGGGCGGTTCCCTGAAGAATGTGATCGCGCTGGCTGCCGGTATGGCAGACGGACTGGGCTACGGGGACAACACCAAGGCAGCTCTCATCACCCGGGGAATTTCTGAGATCAGTGGTTTGGCTTCTGCAATGGGAGCCAAGATGGAAACACTGTACGGGCTGACGGGAATCGGGGATCTGATCGTCACCTGCGCCAGCCGCCACAGCAGAAACCGCAAAGCGGGAATGCTGATCGGACAGGGATATACCATGGAGGAAGCAACAAAGGAGGTCCACATGGTGGTGGAGGGCATTTATTCTGCCAAGGCAGCCCTTGCCCTTGCAAAGAAATACCAGGTGACACTTCCCATCATCGAAGAGGTGAACCAGGTGCTTTTTGAGAACAAACCAGTACAGGAGGCTGTGAAGGAACTGATGGTCCGGGAGAAGCGCACGGAGCACACGAACCTCACATGGGGGAATTAAGGGATGGAAAAGATAAAGATCAAATATTTTACGGATCAGATCGAGCGGCTGGACTATATCGAGGGCAAATCCGACTGGATCGACATGCGTGCATCGGAAGAGGTAACGCTTCATGCCGGAGATTTCGCCCTGATCCCCCTTGGGGTTGCCATGGAGCTGCCGGAAGGCTATGAGGCCCATCTGGTACCCAGAAGCTCTACCTTTAAGAATTGGGGCATTATCCAGACCAACAGCATGGGGGTAGTGGACTGCTCCTACTGTGGAGACAATGATATGTGGCGGATGCCGGTATATGCCACCAGGGATACCGTGATCCATGTGGGAGATCGGATCGCCCAGTTCCGCATCATGAAAAACCAGCCCACCATCGTCTTTGAGGAGGTTTCCCATCTGGGAAACGCGGACCGCGGTGGATTTGGAAGTACAGGAAAACAGTAATTAATTTATCAATCATAAAGGAGGTATCTGATTATGGAGAACCGTATGGTAAAATTTTATTCAAAAGAGAGCAGCCAGCTTGCATTACACGCAATACCGGGACATTTTGCCACCAGCCATTCCCACATCAATTATTATGTGGATGTGACCAGCGTGAAGACCCGGGCGAAGGAAGCGAAGGAAGCGGCAAAGATTCTTTATTCAAGAATGCCTAAGAATGAGTATGTGGATACCATCGTCTGCATGGACGGCACGGAGATGATTGGCGCTTTCTTAAGCGAGGAGATTGAGTACGGAGGAATTCTTTCCACTAATCGTCACGAGACTACATACGTGGTGTCCCCGGAGATTAACAACAATAACCAGATGCTTTTCAGGGACAACACTAAGCCTGCCATTCTGGGAAAACATATTGTTCTTCTGCTGGCAACTACCACCACCGGTGAGACCATCCGCAGAAGCCTGGAGTGCATCCATTATTATGGAGGAACCGTAGAGTGGATCGCATCGGTCTTCAGTACCATTGATTCCGTGGACGGCATCAGGGTGGAATTCCTCTTTGATACCAGGGATGTCACCGGATACGAGGCATACACGGCCCACGACTGCCCCTTCTGCAAGGAGGGCCAGCGTATTGAGGCGATGGTCAATGGATTTGGCTATTCACGGCTGTAGGTGAAACTTCGTCAAGTTGACATAAACCCGCAGAAATATTTGTCACATTGCCCATGGTAATTCTGGGGCAAGTCCGTTATTATAATACTGTAGAAAATGGCAGAGAGCCATACAGTGTATAAAGAACAAAAGCAGGAGGTTTTTTTGAAATGGCAAGTTTATCATTAAAGAATGTCTGCAAGGTTTACCCGAACGGATTTGAAGCTGTTAAGGATTTTAACCTTGATGTTGAGGACAAGGAGTTCATCATATTCGTAGGACCATCCGGATGTGGAAAGTCTACCACACTTCGTATGATCGCAGGTCTTGAGGATATTTCTTCCGGAGAACTGATCATCGATGGCAAGGTAGTAAACGATGTTGAGCCGAAGGACAGAGATATTGCAATGGTATTCCAGAACTACGCTCTGTATCCTCATATGACTGTATTTGATAACATGGCTTTCGGACTGAAATTAAGAAAGGTTCCGAAGGAGGAAATTACGGCTAAGGTTGAGGAGGCTGCAAGAATCCTTGATCTGGAGAAGTTACTGGATCGTAAGCCGAAGGCTCTTTCCGGTGGACAGAGACAGCGTGTTGCCATGGGTCGT